>JBHIAL010000067.1:0-6532 GCA_046758525.1 bacterium | reverse complement strand
GAAGCGAGAGTCGGCTTTGCCGATCGGGCCGTTGAGGGGGGCATTCCGAAGGAATCGGCGAAGCCCTATTTCCCCCCTCAAATATGTTGTAGGAGACAATGGTGACCGGTAAGGAAAGGGTTTTAGCCGCGGTAGATCATGAAGAGCCGGATAGGGTTCCCGTTTGTGCCTGGTATACGCCGGAGGCAGAGAAAAAATTATCAAAATATCTCGGGATAGATAGCTTGCAGACAGAAACTTATAAGTCAGCCGGAGGTCCGCTCCCTTTGAAGATGGAGCACGATCTTCTCATTACCTGGATAGGCCCTTGCACAGGTTATTATGCCCATGATACTCCTGAATATATGGATGAATGGGGTATCGGCTGGAAATGGTTCAAAAATCCGAGTGGGGGAAGTTATACGGAAATGGTCCGTCATCCTTTGACTAATCTGAAGGATCCTGATTCTTTCGATATTCCTGACTTTAGCGAAGACGAAAGGTACGAGGGCTCTAGAGAGTTAATCGCCAAATATGGAGACGAATATGCTGTAATGGGTGGGGTTGCCTGCACCTTATTTGAACTTTCCTGGTATTTGAGAGGTCTGGAGAAGGTAATGGAGGATATGCTTATTAACAAGGATTTTGCTCATAAATTTTTTGATAAGCTTATGAAATGGGTTATTGTAGCTGGGAGAAAACTGATTGAATTGGGGGTTGATATAATCTGGATTGGAGATGACGTGGGGATGCAGGATAGAATGCTGATGGCCCCCAAGCTATGGCGAGAATTTCTTAAGCCAAGATACGCTTTGATTTTTGAGGAGTTCAGAAAAGTGAATCCAGACATAAAGACCGCCTTCCATACCGATGGTTACGTGGAGCCGATTATACCTGATTTTATCGAAATAGGATTAGATATTCTCAATCCAGTCCAGCCAAAATCCATGAATCCGGCAAAACTAAAGAAATTATACGGGGATAGGTTAACTTTCTGGGGTACCGTTGATATACAGGAGGTTCTTCCTTTCGGTACACCCAGGAATGTGGAAGAGGAGGTTAAACTCCGCCTTAAGACGGTAGGAAAGGGAGGAGGATTGATCATTTCTCCTGCTCATAATATCCAACCGGATGTTAGCATTAATAACATTCTAGCCTTTTACCATGCCGCCAGGAAGTATGGTCGGTACCCTTTGAATTTTTAGCGACTCACCATTTCACTCCAGGCAAGCGACTAGCCTACAAAGAGCCAGAGCGGGTTTTTTTAAAAAAAATATTTTGACAATGTTACAATAATCTGCTAAACTTCGACAAGATGAGGGTTTGTGCCCCTTGACGGGAATACAAATAGGATGGATTTCTCTGTGATTTAGGGAAAGCAGGGCATGATAAAAGGTTCCGTGCCATGTTTATCATTGGAGAAAAGATCAATACCAGTGTCAAGGATGTAGAAAAAGCGGTGGAGAAAAAAGACGCTGCTTTCATTCAGGATCTTGCCCGAAGACAGGTAATTTCCGGGGCAGATGCACTGGATGTCAATGTGGGAACCAGGATCCGCACTGAGGTTGAGGACATGAAGTGGGCGATAAAGGTTATTCAGGAGGTGGTAGAGGTTCCTCTTTGCATTGACAGTCCTAATCCACTGGCGCTGGAAGCCGGATTAACCCAGCATAAGGGTAAGGCCATAATAAATTCTGTGACGGCAGAGAAAAAAAGGGTTGGTGGAATTCTTTCGCTTCTCAAAAGATTCCGCAGCAAGGTGATTGGTTTGACTATGGACGACGCCGGAATACCTGAGGATATGAGGAGAAGATATGCTGTTACTGAACGTTTAGTGGATCTATTAACACGAGAAGGGGTAGCTCTAGATGATATCTACATTGATCCTTTAGTTCGTCCAATTAGTACTGATTCTGGATGTGGTTGGACTGTCCTTGAGGCTATGAGAAAGATCAGGGGTTCTTTCAAGGGAATTCATCTTATCTGTGGTTTGAGTAATATATCTTTTGGCCTACCCAGAAGGGAGCTTCTTAACCGGGTCTTTCTCTCCATGGCTATGTCAATGGGTCTAGATACGGTTATTCTTGATCCTCTGGAAAAGGGGATGATTTCAGTGATTCGAGCAGGGGAGGCCCTCCTGGGTAAAGATGAGTATTGCACCAAATACCTATCCTTCTTCCGAGAAGGAAAACTTTAGTTCACCGATTTTTCAGATGAAGAATAAGGTGGGTAAATCTCTTTTAAGAAAGAGGATTTTAGCTCTGCGTCGATCTCAATCTCCTCAAGCGATAGAAAGAAAAAGTGATGAGATCAAACGAAAACTCTTAGGGATTCGCCAATTTTCTGAGGCTGGAACGATTCTCTTTTATCTGGCTCTGGGCGATGAGGTCCAAACTGAGAAGATGATTGAAGAGTCCTTAAAGTTGGGTAAAAGAGTGGCCGTTCCTCTAATTAACTCTCGACATGACCAGATCCTAATATCGAAGCTAAAGGATCCTGAAAGAGAGCTTGAACCCGGGACCCTGGGGATTTTCCAGCCAAAAAAGAATTTTTATCGTCCTCTTAAGATAGAAGAGCTGGAATTAGTGATAGTTCCCGGAGTTGCTCTTGATAAGAGAGGAAATCGGCTTGGATTTGGAAAAGGTTTTTATGATCGATTCTTAAAGAAAACTCCGGACAGAATCAAATCCATAGCTTTAGCATTCGAACTACAGCTAGTAGATGATATCCCTACTCAATCACACGATGCCAGGGTTGACTATATAATTACTGAGAAAAGAATCATTGACTGTAAAAACAGTGATCAGTAAGATGTACCTGGACCAGCCATTAAGAAGTTTCCTCGAGGATACAGCATCTAAAACTCCCACTCCGGGAGGGGGAAGCGTGGCCGCCTTGGTAGGATCTTTGGGAGCTGCTCTTCTCTGCATGGTGGGGAACTTCACTTTAGGGAAACCTAAATTTGAGAAGGTTGAAAGGGACGTTCGAGAGATCTTAAAAGAGGCAGACGAGCTTAAGGAGGAGTTTTCTCTCCTCATTCAAAAGGATATTGAGGCATATGCCAGGTTTTCTCAGACTTCCCGTATGCCCAAGGATACTTCCGAGTTAAAGGAAAAAAGGAGACAGGCTTTGCAAATCGCCCTGAAGGATGCGACCCAGGTTCCTCTAACCACAGCTAAATTGGCTCTTCGGTTGATAGAACTGGCCCAACTTCTTCTTTCCAGAGGTAATCCTAATTTAATCACTGATGTAGGCGTAGGTGCTTTGCTGGCAGATGCAGCTTTGCAAAGTGCAGCCTTAAATGTTCAGATTAATCTGGGCTATATTAAAGATGAAGAATTTAAAAAAAGAATAAACTCTGCCCTTTCCTCAACGTTGTCTCAAGGCCAGAAAACAAAGGATAAGGTCATAAAGGGGGTTAGAGAGAAGTTTGCGGGCTGAGCGGAAAAAACTAAAGTGAAAGTTCTCTTCGGTGTCTGTTCCTGGGGTCTAGGCCATGCTACCAGGGATCTTCCTCTTCTTCGGAGGATGATAAAAGCTGGTCATCGTCTTACGCTGGTGGGGATGGGAAGGTCTCTAAATCTTTTAAAGGACGAACTCAAGGATGCTTGCTCTTATTTGAGCATTCCCGATTATTCTTCTGCTTATTCTGAGAGGGATTTTTCGGTGGCTAAATTCCTTAGCTATTTCCCCATTTATATGAATGAGATTGTCAAGGAGCACAGTCAGATAAAAAAACTGATTAAGAGGGAAAAATATGAAAGAATAATTTCCGATAATCGCTACGGTGTTTATGATAAAGAAATTCCTTCTTATCTTATTTCTCACCAACTTAGATTCATTGCTCCCGGTAGGGTGAAACTTTTTGAAATGGCAACAGAGGGGTTCAACTATTCCTTTTTTAAATATAACTTCTCTAAGTTTCTTGTTCCCGATTACAAAGAAGACCCTTTGAGTGGAGATCTTTCCCACAATTTAAAATATTTTAAGGAAGAAAAGATCGAATATTTGGGAGTACTGTCCGATTTAAGAAGAAGAGAAACTGCTGAAGACATTGATTATTTCATTCCCCTTTCTGGGCCAGAGCCGCAGAGGACAATTCTGGAGAAAAAAATCTTTGAGCAGGCGCCTCTTTTAAAAGGTAAGATAGTTATAGCTCTGG
This sequence comes from bacterium, assembly GCA_046758525.1. Taxonomy (GTDB): domain Bacteria; phylum Aerophobota; class Aerophobia; order Aerophobales; family AE-B3A; genus AE-B3B. The sequence continues at coordinate 2,391 of JBHIAL010000067.1, read as the reverse complement.
GAAAGCCAGAGGACTCCCGAAATGAAACTGTTAACCATCTTCGTGTTTTTGGTTACCTTGGGAGGAAAAGACAGGAAGAGATTATGAACAGGTCCAAATTGGTTATTACCAGACCCGGCTATACCACCATCATGGAACTTTCCCTGTTAGGAAAGAAAGCTCTATTTATTCCTACTCCAGGGCAAACTGAACAGGTTTATCTTGCGGATTATCACAAAAAAAGGAAAAATTTTTACAGCGTGGATCAAGATAGACTGAACCTCACCAGAAATGTGGAGGAGGCTAAGAAATACCCAGGACTAGTCTATAAGACCGGGGCCAATGAAGCTGTAGATAGGTTCATGAAGATAGTGTTTGGATAATGAAGAGGAAAATTGTTATCATCATCTCCGCGGTAGTCGGGCTGACAGTTCTGATTTTCATATTTTATCTAGCCGGTATTCAGAATGTTTTCTTTGAGATAGGTCAAATAGGTCTGTTGGGAGCAATTGTTTTTATTGCCAATGCTCTTTTCATCTTACTCCTCTTTACTCTCTCCTGGCAAATTATTTTGACCTCTTATGGCTATCGCCTCACCTTTAGGGATGTCTTTGCGGCAAGGGTAATTGGGTTTGCCGTGAGTTACCTTACCCCTTCTATGTACATAGGAGGGGAGCCGCTCAGGGCCTATATAATCAGTAAGAGACACCGCCTTCCCATGACCAGGGTAGGAGCTACGGTAATAGTAGACAAGTTCTTGGAGCTTGCGGCTGGTTTATTCTTTATTTATTTAGGTAGTATCTGGACTCTCATCGAATATTCTCTGCCCCGGCAAATCTATCTGACCCTTTTTACGGTCAATATTGTCTTCGGCGCCGGGATGGGAATGCTTCTTGTCAATTTTTTCTACGAGAGTAAGCTCTTTACCTCCCTGGCAACTCTATTAGAACGTATAAATCCCCTGTCTAAAATTATCGGAAAAATTAAGCCTGAGATATCGAAACTGGAAGATCACGTTTTTCTTGCTTTTAATCAACATCGAGTCACTACCTTACTTGCTTTTTGCATAAAACTTAGTGCGGGGCTTCTCGTGTTCATTAAGCCGGCTATTTTCTTTTATTTTCTTAAGACGGTGTTTAAACTATCCGAACTTGCTCTTCTCTTTGCTTTGAGTCATCTTATCCTCGCTCTGCAATTCACTCCCGGAGCCCTGGGAATCTTCGAGTTAGGAGAAGTAGGGATCTTTAAACTTGTGGGAATTGGGCCTAATAGGGCTCTGGCCTTCAGTTTGATGGTCAGGGTGACTGATTTTTTGGGGGTAGGAGTAGCTCTTTCTCTGATCGTTCATCTCGGATTGAAAGGGTTTTGGGAGAAAAGGGGAGAATGAGAATTTGTTTTGTCTCCGACCAGACCTTCCCCCCCATAGGAGGAGAAGGGGTCTCTACTCAAAACTTCTCGCTGGGATTAAGAAAAAAGCGACATGAGGTTATCATTTTTACTTCCCGAGCTAAAGAACCCTTCTTCGTGGTGGAAAGGATTAAGATTTATAGATTTCTCAGCATCTCTCTTCCTCAGAAAAAGGGCTGTTTCGCTCTTGCCTCTTCAGGTAAAATTTTTTCTATTCTCAAAAGAGAAAGAATAGAAATTCTTCAGATTAACCTTCCTACTTATTTAGGCTGGCAGGCATTAAAGGGAGCAAAGAAATTAGGTATTCCCGTGGTTCTGGGGTTTCATGTTCAGGTAGGAAATGTTCTTCCACCTCACTTTCCTTCGTTCCTCATGGAAAAAGCGGTAGAGAATTGGTTTTCCTATTTTTACAACCGGGGTGATCTGATAGTTGTCCCTTCGCATTTTGCAGGTCGGATTGCCCGAAATTACACTCACCGACCTATTCAGGTGATAAGCAATGGAATAGATTTAGATTGGTTTAGTGCCAGGAGAGCCAGCTTGGAAAATCGGATGAGGTTCAGGGAATCTTATGAGCTGGGTCGATCTCCCTTCCTGCTTTATGTAGGCCGATTGAGTTATGAAAAAAATCCCGGCTACCTCTTTGAAATAATGGGATTATTATTAAAAAAAAGATCTGAGGTTAAATTATTAATGGTAGGCGGGGGTATTCTAAAGGATAAGTTGAAAGAAAGAATAGCAAAATGTGGGCTCAAAAATAGAGTTATTCTCACTGGATATTTGAGGGGAAGGGATTTGCTTTGTGCTTATCTAGAAGCGGATATCTTTATTTTACCCTCCTTTTATGAACTTCAGAGTATGGCTACCCTGGAGGCTATGGCCACTCGGAATGCCATATTAGTGGGAAAAAGCCGGGAAAATGCTGCCCAGGAGCTGGTTAAGGAAGGAATAAACGGATACACTTTCAGTTTGGATGACCCTCAAGATGCCTCAGATAAAATTGAG
>JBHIAL010000066.1:0-6542 GCA_046758525.1 bacterium | reverse complement strand
TCCGACAGCGCCTTCATTTTCTCAAACACAGAATCTCTAGATTAGCTCCTGTTTACAGGAGGTCGTTGTGAGAATTGACATTTCTCTGAGCAATTCAAGGGAGGCAGACAGCAGGATACGTACATCGATTGCCGATTGTATTGAGTCCCATGTGCTTGACCAAGCCAGTGAGGATTTTGTCTCTTTTATCCTCACCGGAAGTATGTCTAGAGGTGAAGGGGTAGCAATTATTGAGAGTGACGGAAGGGTAAGACTATACAGTGATATGGATATGCTTCTGGTTGCCAACGATAATGGAAATATCGACAGGAAGCTGAAAAAGGCGAAAGAGATTGAGTCTGCTCTAAGGAAGTACTTGTTACTGGCACGTGTAGAAGGCAATGCCGAGGTTAATATTATATCAAGAAGTTGCTTCAGGCGTTTTAGAGAGAATATTTTTGGGTGTGAATTAAAGGGCCATGGGAAGATTCTGTGGGGAGAACCGTCGGTACTGGAGGAGATACCCGACTTATATCCAGATAAAATACCAAGACATGATGCCTTTGCGCTATTAAATAATAGAATTCTTGAGCAGCTAACCTCTCTGGAAGATGTGTTACACCATAGAGATACAAGTAGAAATTTATATAACATTTCGAAGTTGTATCTGGATATTATAACCTCTCTCTTGGTCTTTCTAGGAGAATACGAATCCACGTATGCGGCCAGAAACTTAAAGTTCAAGCAGGTTGTCAGGCAGTTCGACAGCACTTCACTTGCTGGATGTATGAAGAATCTGGTCGAAAAGGCTGACTACTGGACCCACTGGAGGTTGCACCCCGGTACAAACGGCACCCTGGATAGCGCCCCTCTAGAACAATGGCTGGAATTAATGTCGTATACCAGAGAGGTATGGCTTTGGGAGCTTTCTAACCTGTTGAATCACAGGCTGTCCAAGGATGTCTTTATTTTAATCAGCTCTTATCTTGTGGAAGAGCCCTTTTCCGATAAGGTCAAAGGATGGCTTAGGCTTCTTAAAAGATGCTATATGTTGAAAAAACCCCTGCCTTATGGGCGTACGGTAAAGCTCTTAACCAAGGGCAGCCCCCGGGCCCTCACGTATTCTTGCGGTGCACTACTGTACTTTGCCATACCTTCATTGCTTAATGACAGGCATCCAAATGGATACAATAAGAAAGTCCTGGATTTCATTTCTTCAATGACACCGGTCTCTTTCCTTCCAACTCATAATGAAGACTGGAATGATTTAAGAAAGAACCTGACTACAAATTATGAATTGTTTTTTAAGGATTAAAACCAGTGGAATCTAAAATGATTAGTCTGCTTGGTGTTGGACTGGACTATGCGATGTTGACAAAAGACCCAGTACGAGGGGATGTGTGGGAGCGACAGCTCTTGTACGCAAAAATGATTAAGAAAGGTTATTTTATAATCTACAGTCCTAAGGGATTGGACCTCAGAGAAACACAGATAGCTGACAACTTGATTGCTATCCCCACTAACTCCAGGACCAGGTTTCATTTTGTGTGGGATGCCCTCCGTATCGGAAGGCAGCTATGTGAAAAGGAGAATTTTGACGTTATTACTGCTGAAGACCCCCATGCCACTGGACTAGTGGGTTATCTGCTGAAGAAGTTATACAACATACCGTTGAATATTCAGATGCATAATAGTTTTATTAACGACAGGTACTGGCTAAAGGAAGACAGGCTAAACCCATTCCTCAACAGTATTTCCAAGTGGCTTGTAAAAAACGCAGACACTATCAGGGTAGTTGGAGCCTCCGAAAAGAAAAAACTCGTTCAGCTAGGCATCTCAGAATGGAGAATAGAGTTTGTTCCTGTATCAGTAGATATAAGCAGGTTCTCCGCAGGAAATGGGCAGGTGATGCGTAAAAAGCTGTTAGAAGACAAGTACGATACAATAGTCCTCTTTGTGGGACGATTAGAGCTGGAGAAAGATATTCCTACTCTCTTTAGGGCCTTTTCCCTGGTTACTAAAGAAAGACCAAGGAGTCTCCTGGTTATAGTTGGGAAAGGTAGCAGATTTGAAGAACTTAAGAAATTGAGAAAGCAACTGGATATTGTACAGAATGTAAAATTTCTGGGCGCTATATCTCACGATATCTTGCCTGAATATTATTCTGCGAGTGATATCTTTGTGCTCCCATCTCTCTTTGAGGGCAGAGGAACGGTACTTGTAGAAGCCGCTCTGGCCAGGCTACCTGTTATAACCACTTTTCATGCGGGAACCGACGACGTAGTCGAGGACGGGGAAACAGGTTTCGTGTTTAAGCAGAAAGATTATGCCACACTAGCAAAGAAGATCCTTTATCTCCTGGACAATCAGGATATGGCTAGGAAGATGGGCCAAAAGTGCCTACAGCATACAACCGAGCGGTTAAAAAGTATTAATGACGTCTCCCTTGTGGTCAAGCTGTGGGAGAAAACTGCTACCATAGGATGTAATGGATTTTGAATCACTGGTAGGTAACTACGCTCATGGACATGAATAAGTATCTCTTTGGTGCGAAATTCTTCTTTAGATTTAAATCCGGCCTTCCACCTGTCCCGCGGGACGTGACTATAATGCCGACACTTAGGTGCAACTTGCGGTGTTCCATGTGTACATGGACACATGAACCCGAGCATAAGGAACTCTCTTTTGAGGAAATAATTAAAATCTTAGAAGATTTGAAAGAACTCGGGGTTCGGGTAGTTCGCTATACAGGCGGGGGGGAGCCCTTAGTATTCCCCCGTTTTATTGATTTGATGAAGACCACGAAGGAGATGGGCTTCTTCGGACATCTAACCACAAACGGTTTGCTCTTAACCGAAGACAGGACAAAAGAAATTGTAAAGATGGGGTGGGACCGCATTGTGGTTTCAGTAGATGGATGGGATGCGGATTCTTATGGAAGGATTAGAAAAAATGGGGGTTTTGAAAAACTTAAACAAAACATTCTTTATTTAAACAAGTTTAAAGAAACGCAGAATACTTCTAAGCCAGTACTGGAGCTTGCAACAGTAGTTATGAGTGAAAATTACCGCTTTTTAGACAAGATGGTTGATGTTTGCAAGGAATGGAATGTACAAGAGATTTCGTTCAATCCTATTATTGATTATGGCTTGAGTGATATCGATAAGGAATTATTTTTGAGAGATGAATTGTTAGAACAGGTGGTCCAATCTCTTTATCTTATCAATAAGAAGGCGGAACAGGCTGAAGTGGCGACAAATATTCCAGCTATCCTTAGGAATGGATTGGAATCAATAAGGCGTAAGATTACAGTAAAAGCATGTTATCAACCGTGGCTGAGTGCCCTGATATTCCCTTCCGGGAAAGTGGCTCCCTGCTGTTATCTACATGATTGTGAGATAGGTGACATAAGAGAGGAAAGCTTTCAGCAGATTTGGCGGGGGGAAAAATACACTAAACTCCGGGAGGATTTTCAAAGAGGCAAATTTCTGTCTGGATGTACATTGTGCGACCCCAGTATAGTTGCCATGCAGGAGAAAATCCATGAGGTGCTCAGCCACCCTGTAAAGGCTTCTGCAAAAATACGAGACATCATGCAAAAGGTGGTAAGCTTTAAATAAGGTTGAGAAATGAAACTTGATAATCTTTCTTTCCATGATAGCCCTCCACTTGTAAGTATAGCCATCTTAACTTGCCGAAGATGGGACGAGCTAAAAAAGGCGGTGGAGTCGGCCCTTGCCCAGGATTATTCCAATAAAGAAATTCTGGTTGTAGATAATGGCTCTAGGGATGGAACTGCAGAGAATATAGCTGCACATTACCCACAGGTGAAGGTGCTGAGTCTGCCAGAAAATTTAGGTGCCTGTGCAGGTCGGAATGCAGGAGTAAGAGCCGCCCAAGGTGAAATAGTGGTAACAATAGATGACGACGTGTATTTTGACCGCTCTAATGCAGTGGGTACTGTAATAGACGCCTTTAGAAAGTACCCTGAAGTGGCATGTTTTGTCTTTCGAGTAATGAACATCCATACGGGGAGTTTAGACCTGAGGTGCTGGGCACATTCCAGAAACTATGGACGCTTTGCAATGTCCAGCTTCGAGACTGATGCCATCGTAGAAGGCTTTTGTGCCTTTAGAAAGAGTATCTTCCAGAACGTGGGGGGGTATTATGAACCTCTCTTTATATATGGTGAAGGAGGAGACCTGGCATATCGTATTTATGATGCTGGATACAAAGTTGTTTATTATCCCGAAGTAGTACTCTGGCATTCAGCTAATCCAACGGGCAGGAATTGTAATCGTGAGGTCTATTTCCTTACCCGGAATGAGTTCTGGGTAGCCTGGAGGCATCTTTCACTTTTGCAAGTGCTCAGGTCAATACTTATCAGATTATTAACAATGGCATACATCTCTCTCACTCGAGGGCATATTCCAAGTTTCATGAGCGGAATAAAAGATGGACTGCTAGGTATTATAAGGGGCGAACATAAGCGGGTTCCTATTTCCATTGAGGCAGAAAAACGGCTACGTAGTATATGGCAGTTGGATGCCAGCGCCTGGGAAAAATATCAGCAAATTAAGAACAATTTCTATTAAAAACAAAAATGTGTGGAATTAGCGGCATATATCACTACGGCAAGAATGTAGCTGTAGATAGAGAGGCTTTAATAAAATCAGCCGGCGTACTCTCTCATAGAGGGCCTGATGAAGAGGGGTTCTTCGTTGACACAAGGGTAGGACTAGCTCACAGGAGGCTCAGTATTATAGACCTGGAGGGGGGACACCAGCCTCTGACTAATGAAGATGGCTCTATACACGTAATCTATAACGGAGAAATTTACAATTTCTTAGAGCTTGGCGAGTCCCTCAAAGGTAAGGGTCATCAATTTCGTACAAAAAGTGATGGTGAAGTGATTGCGCATCTTTATGAGGAGTACGGTACTTCTTTCGTTAAAAGACTAAATGGCATGTTTGCCTTTGCCCTCTGGGATGATAGAAAGAAAAAGCTCCTTTTGGGTAGGGATAGAGTGGGAATCAAGCCCCTATACTATCACGACGACGGAGCATCTTTGCGTTTTGCCTCTGAAATAAAGGCCCTCCTTGTAGACCCTCTTGTGGAAAGGAAGGTAGATATCCGTGCCTTGGATTACTATTTAACCTTCCTTCATATTCCAGCACCCTATACAATCTTCAAAGGTATAAAGAAGCTCCCTCCCGCACACATCTTAAACTGCGAGAAAAACGGAGTCTCTATTGAAAAATACTGGGACATTAATCTTTCAGATACAGAAGAAGAGGGCAGCGAGGAATATTTTATAGAGCTTCTGGAACAATACCTGCAAAAGGCAGTAAAGAGTCAGCTGGTTTCAGACGTTCCGTTGGGCGCCTTCTTAAGTGGAGGTGTTGATTCGAGTGGTATTGTAGCCTTCATGAGCAGGATACTCCAGGTCCCCGTGAAGACATTTTCCATAGGTTTCCAGTCTGATGCCTCCTACAATGAGCTAGAGTATGCACGAAGCGTTGCCCAGCATTGTGGGACGGACCATCACGAATTCATACTGAAGCCAAACATCCGTGAGTTGCTAACACAGATAGTCTGGCATTTGGATGAACCCTTTGCCGATGGTGCCGTAATCCCCTTTTACTGTCTTTCAAGGGTGGCGAGAGACTATGTAAAAGTGGTGTTGACTGGAGATGGGGCAGATGAACTCTTTGGGGGATATCCCAGATACTACTGGGATAGACTCGGGGGCTTATACCAGTTTGCCCCTCAGGCATTCCGCAATAGTTTAATCTTACCTATAGTTAACGGCTCTATTTCTACTTTGCCTCATGCCAATATGGCCTTTATGAGAAAGCTAAAAAAATTCGTAAACTTCTCAGAGCTCCCCCCGGTTGAGCGACATGCCGTGTACATATCCTTCTTTAGGGCAGAAGATAAAGATTTGCTTTACTCTGGGGAATTCAATCATCTTGCCAAGAATTTCGACACCCACGATATCCTTCAGGAACATTTCCAGATGGCACAGCCCTTGGGTTTTTACAACCAGAGGTTATATGTAGATGTAAAGACCACACTTCCCGACCAGATGTTAACAAAGGCAGATAGGATGAGCATGATGGCCTCTCTTGAGGCACGTGTTCCCTTCCTGGATAATAATATGCTTGAGCTAACTTTTGCCATTCCTTCTCATCTGAAAATAAAGTATGGGGAAACAAAATATATCCTGAAAAAATGTTTTTCAAATTTACTGCCAGAAAATATTTTGAGGCGAAGGAAGCATGGGCTTGATGTCCCCCTTGATGAGTGGTTCCGCGATGAGTTAAAGGAGTGGCTTCTGGACTGCCTCTCTGAGTCCCAGGTCAGAAAGAGGGGTTATTTTGACCCAAGGTACATAACTAATCTCGTGAACGCCCATCTGGCCGGCAAGGAAAACTTCGGAAGACATCTGTGGATATTGTTGATCCTTGAACTATGGCATAGGGTTTTTATGGACGGTGAAGTCTCCGGGTCTCAGGGAACTCGAGAGTTGGATGACGCTATTATACTACTTGAAAGATGAT
>JBHIAL010000065.1:0-6545 GCA_046758525.1 bacterium | reverse complement strand
GGAGGAGGATTCCTCTTGAATATTTTGGAAGAAAGAATTCTTTAAGGGGATAAGAAGAAGATGGTCCGGGAAAAAATTCTTCTGGTTGACGATGAGCCCCATGTGCTGGAACTACTTTCGGTAGCCCTGGAGGATGAAGGATATGGAATTTTAAAGGCAAGTAATGGAAAGAAAGCTCTTACCCAACTCGAGAAGGAGAAACCTCAAGCAGTGCTGCTAGATATCCGGATGCCTGATATCGATGGGGTACAGGTTCTTCGCCAAATAAGGGAGACCTACAAAACTACGAGCGTTATTATGATGACTGCTTATGGGGCAATGGAGACTGTGGTTGAGGCAACGAAACTGGGTGCTTATGATTATCTCACCAAGCCCCTTGATTTAGAGAAGGTTAAAGTACTCATTAGAAGGGCTTTAGAAGCCCAGAAGCTTGCTCAAGAGGTAACATCCCTGAAATCAAACTTGGAAGAGAAGTACAAACTGGAGAATATTGTGGGCAAGCATCCTAAGATGTTCGAGGTCTATAAGACGATAGCAAGAGTGATGGACAATAAAGCCACTGTATTGATAGTTGGGGAAACCGGGACCGGTAAGGAAGTGGTTGCCCGGGCCATCCATTTCAATGGCCTCCTCAAAGGTGGACCCTTTATAGCTATAGACTGTGCTAGTCTACCTCAAGATCTTCTCGAGAGCGAGCTCTTTGGACACGAAAAGGGTGCTTTCACCGGGGCCGTCGCTCAGAAAATGGGTAAATTTGAATTAGCTGATCAGGGGACTCTATTTTTGGATGAGATCGGCAATTTAACCCTAGCCACTCAGGTAAAACTCTTAAGATCCCTCCAGGAGAGAAAAATTGAAAGGGTAGGTGGAACCGAGCCTATTGAACTGGATGTAAGAATTATTGCGGCCACCAATTTAGACTTAGAAAAGGCTGTCCAGGAGGGTTCCTTTAGGGAGGACTTATACTATCGATTAAATGTAATCACCATTCCCCTTCCACCTTTAAGGGAACGCCGGGATGACATTCCTCTTTTGGTGGAGCATTTCCTGCAGAAGTTCAAGTCACAATCTAAGGGAAAAGTAAAGTATGTTCCGCCAGAGACTATGGGTCTTTTAATGAGGTACCACTGGCCGGGTAATGTGAGAGAACTGGAAAACGTCATCGAAAGAGCCATAGTTTTAGGAAAGACTGATGCCATTCTGGTTGAGGACGTACCCTTGAGGATACAAAAGGTGGCCTCTGAGTCAGGGCTGGAGATTTCACCCGAGAAGATCACCTTTGAGCAAAAGGTAGAGAACTTTGAGAAGAAATTAATAATTGATGCCTTGGAAAAGTCAAATTGGATTCAGAGTAAAGCAGTCAAGCTTTTAGGTACCAGCCGCAGCATTATAAAATACAAGATGAAAAAATATGGTATAAAAAGGGTGTGACGATGATTTTGTCGTCTTTTGTATAAAAGTAAGGCATTGAAGACCTTCCCACAAAAAGGTGAGGAAAGGACAGAAGAAAATGAGTGATGCGAACAAGAAAGCCAAACAAATCCTGCTGGTCGATGACGATAAGAACACAAGGATTCTGCTCACCGAATTCCTGAGCACTGTAGGCTACAGGGTCTTAGAGGCGAAAGACGCGAAAGAAGCTATGAAGTTGGTTGATATTGGCCCGATCGATCTAGTAATGACTGACCTGAAGATGCCCAGGATGGACGGAATTGAGCTCACACGTGCCATCAGAAGGATGAAGCCCGATCTTCCAATAATCGTTTATTCGGGGTACCGCTTCATTGACACTGCGCCAGCAGCCCTCAAAGCAGGAGCCAACGAGTACGTAACCAGACCCTTCCTGCAAAACAAGATAAAACAGACCGTTGAGCGTCTACTCAAAGAACAAGAGTAGTCTAGAATCCAGAACTATATTGAGGGGCAACGTCTTCTCCTTCAAGATATAGTTGAGGAAGGAGAAAGACTCGCTCTCCAGGGAGCGAAGGGAGGTGCGTGCCTGTTCCTAGATTATTGGCATTCTATTCAGGTAGTCTTTCGGAAGCCGGCGGGATCTTCAAATCCATTCTGAGCTCGCTCACCGAACGCCTGGAAATAGAAACGCCGTGATCTTCCTTCAGCTTTTTTCTGATTTCCCCGTCACTGTACGCTTTCTTAATGATTTTATTCTCTATATCAGTTTTTTCTTGGTCGATAACCTGTCTGATAAGTTCTTTTCTTATTTGTTTTTTAGTGGGGAAGAAGGTCTTGAGCGATATTTCTCTTCCCTGAGGAGTGCGAATGGCTTTTCTGCTAATAGCTCTACTTATCAGGCTCGCATCTGTCCCCACTTTCTTGCCCAAAGACCCTTGAGTGAGAAGTTTTAAATCCATAGAGTTTCCGGACTCCAGGAAGTCACGTTGTACTTCGATTATCTTTTGAACTATCCGATAGATAACAGTTTCTCTCGAGTTGACCAGTCTTAGCTTATCAAAAAGGATTTTGATTTTCTTAATGTCGCTTTTGTCAAAGGCTCCTGCCCTTTTCATTTTTTCAAGCCTGTCAAGATTCATGATATAGCGTCCTTCAACAATTTCAGGGGAAAAAAAGCCGATGGAAAACCCACCTTCTTCTCTTTCAACAGAAGCAATAGTAGAGTAATAGATTCTTTGGGGCCTCTGGTCCCGGGGTAGCCCCCTCGATTCAGCTTGCAGGTAGAATCTATCCACGAAACTGTTTACTTTTCTTACCTCTTCTACGGTTAAATCGCACTCTCCGGCAATTTCTTCTAGAGTCATTTCGGACACATTATCCAAGAAATACTTTTTAAATCTATCCACCCCCAGGTTTTTGATTATGCGAGTAGCATCTTTTTCCTGGAGAAGGAAAGATTCCAGGTCAAAAGAATCTTGACTGGGAGTCACGGCGGGATCAAGGGGAATGGTTTTAAATTTGGCCAGACTCGTTCCCGCAAGCCTTTTTCGCTGTATGACTTTAGTTTCAGGAGTCGCCAATCTTTTGAATAAGGGATCAGTTTCAACTTCTTTGATGAGTTTTTGAAACTCATCTTCAGGCAAGCTCATAAACTCACCTAATTTTATCCTCCCCTTAAGGGCAGCTATCTGTTTTCCCTGCTGGCTGAGAATTTGTCCAGCTTTCCCAGGACTCATATCTTCGCCCTTTATTTAGTTTTATGCCCTACACTGGTATAAGCATCAATTTTTCTCTATCCCCAAACAATTATCTTTTATGAATGAATTTTTTATTAACGATTCAATCATAGAGAAAATATGCATCGGCGTCAAGAAGTATCTCAGGTCAATGGAGAATTTTCTACCCAAGCTGGCTAAAAATATCCATATCTTAAGAGCCGCTTATATGCTGAATGCTCGGCAACTTTAGACTGAGTTAACCGAAACAGATGGTTAAATTTCTTCATTAAAGGAAGAGAAAGATGAGAAAAACAAAGCGTAGCTGTCCCGAATAAGAACCTATAAAGTCTTGTAAATAGGCCATTTAGAGAAATCTAGATGGCCTATTTTTATGTTTCTAAAGTCAGGCGGATAACTTGCTCCTTTAAGGGTGAAGGCAAGAAAAACCTAGCCTTCAAAAAACTTTAAAAGGAGCAAAAAATGAAACGAATAAGCCTGATCCTTCTAATCGTGGCGATCATTTTAGGAGTTGAGGTTAGTTTCTCCTATGGTTTCGATTTGCTGGTTTCTCCAGATAACCAAAAGGAGATTACCGCCAGAGTCGAGACCGAGCATTCAGTCATCTATGCTTATAAGGAAGTAGAGATACCCGAGTTCTTAACCGCTAACTTCGATAGAGTCTTTGAAATGGTTGCAAGTTACCTCGATCTAGAGGTAGAGAATGAGAAGATGGTGGTTTGGGTAATGGATTTCGATACTCTCCAGGAGATCTATCCTGGACAGAAAAATTATCCTGGAGGAAGTCCCAACACCGCAGCAGCTCTTTATGCCCCTTTCTTCAATTATTTTTTCTTCACCCCCCGATATATGAATGACTACTATGTAGCCCATGAACTCATCCATCATTTCATTGACGAGTACAAAGAGCAAGTCATCTCCAGTCTTCCTCAAGTTATAACCCAGCGAAACACAACAGATCTCCCACTTCAGGATTTCATTGACCAACACGAAGAAGAAATTGCTACTGAGCTTCCTCAGATTATTATTCGCCAAAGCCTGGCAAGTCTTACACTGCAGGGTGTATGAAATGATGCGAGAGAAAGAAAGTGCTGAGGATAATGTGAAGAGGAGAAAAGCGAAAATATTGGTGGTGGATGACGATCTGGGTATTAGGGAGCTTCTCCGAGAGCTTCTCTCTGAGGAAGGCTACCCGGTGAAGATGGCCCAAAATGGTAAAGAGGCTCTCCTCAAGGCGAGGAAAGAAAGCTTTGATCTAGTATTAACCGACCTCAGGATGCCTGAAATGGATGGTGTTCAGTTGTTGAAAGAACTACGGAAAATAACCCCGGATATCAGAGTAATTGTCATGACTGCCACCGACGATCTGGAAACAGCAGTAAAGATGAAGAAGTTTGGAGCCTGTGATTATATCACTAAACCTTTCCACCTCGACAAGGTCTTACAAAAAGTGAGAAGAGCTCTTGGGAGGAAAAATGGCCAAACAGGAGGTGCTATTCTATAAAGCCAAGGGCTGCTCTGTCTGTAAGAATACCGGCTATAGAGGGAGAATGGTGGTCATGGAGGCCCTGGACAATTGACAGCTCATTGATTTATGGTAAAATCTAACCAGGCTAAAGAAGGAGGTAGTTAATGCGTATCGGCATTCTTACCGGGGGAGGAGATTGTCCGGGATTGAACGCAACCATTAGAGGCATAGTCACTCAAGGGATAAAAGAAGGTTACCAGATAATAGGCTTTCTCGATGGATGGTTGGGGGTTCTAGAGAATAGGTGGCAGAGTTTAACCGAAGAGAAGGTAGAGGATATTCATCGGGAAGGGGGAACCATCCTCCATACCTCCCGCACCAACCCTTTTAAGGAGGAAAGAGGTCTTGAAAGGATAAAGGATACCTTAAGAAAGGTAGAAGTTGATGTTCTGGTAGCTATTGGGGGAGATGATACTCTGGGCGTTGCCGAAAAACTCTATGAAGAGGGTTTCAAGACCATAGGGGTACCCAAAACAATCGACAACGATCTTTCTTCTACTGATTACACCTTTGGCTTCGATACAGCTATTAATATTGCAGTGGAAGCCATGGATAGACTTCATACTACTGCTAAGAGCCACCATCGAGTTCTAGTGGTAGAGATAATGGGACGCCATGCCGGATGGATGACCTTAGAAGCAGGAATTGGAGGAGGAGCCCACATCATTTTGATCCCCGAGGTTCCCTTTGATATCGAGGAAGTTTGCCAGACTTTGTTTAAGCGCAAAGATGAAGGGAAAAGTTATAGTGTAGTCGCTGTAGCTGAGGGGGCCAAGGCAGTCAAAGGAAGTAAATTCCTCTCCCGTGAGGTGGTAAAAGAGGAAAAAACCGATGCTTTCGGCAATATCCTTTTGGGAGGAATTGCCAGAGTACTGGAGAAGGAGATCGCCAAAAGGACGGGGCTAGAGACCAGGTCAGTAACGCTAGGACACCTGCAAAGAGGAGGAAGGCCATCCGCATTTGATAGATTCCTCGCTATCCGCTTTGGCATCAAAGCCATAGAACTGGTAAAAGAAAGAAAATTCGGTCAAATGGCGGCTCTTCAGGGGACTGAGGTCATCTCGGTTCCTCTAAAAGATGCGGTGGGAAAAACAAAGTCTGTTCCTGCAGAGCTTTACCAGGAAACAGGGAGACTTTTCTGGGGGAAATAAACTTTTGGTTAGAACTCTATTCCGCTTCTCGCTTTTATCCCCTCGTTATAAGGGTGCTTAATTTTTTTTACTTCACTCACCAGGTGAGCTGTCTTTATTAAGCGGGGCGAGGCATAACGCCCGGTCAAAATAATTTCTAAACCATCTGGTTTTTCTTTTATAAACCTTAGCAATTTATTCTCGTCGATAAGCCGGTAATGACATGCCACATTTATCTCATCCAGAATGAGCAAATCGTAATCTCCGGCCAAGACTTCCTGGCTAATCTTATCTAAAAAATTGTCCCATTCCTCTCTTACTCTTCTTCTCTCATTTTCTACTATCCTGTTCAGGGATAGCCCCAGATGGCGTCCCTTACAGATTACTTTTATGCCCAACTGTTCTAAAGTAGAGATCTCGCCTGAGCCTTTCTTTCCTTTCAGGAACTGGACTAAAAGCACCTTATAGTCTCTACCTCTAGCTCTTAGTGCCTGTCCAATAGCGGCAGTAGTTTTACCCTTTCCCTCCCCCGTGTAAACCTGAACCAATCCCTTCTTCATCTTTAACTCTTGAAAGACAAATCAAGTCCAGGCCCCAATGCTATCCCGCTAGGTTTATTTCTTTAAGATAGATCCCCGGAGTTCTGGTTGATCCCACCCAACGAACCTCTCTTCCCAAGGCTACTACTTGATTGAGCATAGTATAAGCATTGCCACTCACCATAATATCTTTCAGTCT
>JBHIAL010000064.1:0-6603 GCA_046758525.1 bacterium | reverse complement strand
TGAGAATGTGGATAGAAAGTATAGTAGCGGGCATTATGGCAATTGTCTTGGCAGGAGGCACAGTCTTGCTCTTTCCTGTATTTTCCTTTAAGCAAACCGAAGCGGCAGATAAAATCAAGACAATAAAGCTGCCCCCACCTATAGTTAAGGGAAAAGTTTCCCTTGAGCAAGCAATAAAGAAGAGAAGGTCGGAAAGAGATTTTCAGGATAGGGCCTTAACCTTAAGGCAAATCTCGCAGATTCTCTGGGCTGCTCAGGGTATTACCGAGGAAAGAGGATTTAAAAGAGCAGCACCATCGGCTGGAGCCCTTTATCCCCTGGAGCTTTATCTTGTAGTTAAAAAGGTTGAAGGACTCGAGGCTGGAGTATATCATTATCATCCGGCTAACCATACCCTAGGTCTTATATTGAGAGGTAATTATCAGACACCTCTAGCTAAGGCATGCCTGGGGCAGATGTTCATTGCTGATGCTCCTGTCTCCCTGGTAATGGCAGCAGAATATGAAAGAACTACCGCCAAATACGGAAAACGGGGACTGCGCTATGTTCATATAGAGGTGGGCCATGTGGGAGAGAATGTCTGTCTTCAGGTGGTGGCCTCGGGCTTGGGAACCGTCACCATTGGAGCATTCTGGGACGAGGAAGTTTCCCGATCCTTGAGCTTACCTAGAAACTATAAGCCGCTATATGTCCTTCCTGTGGGATATGTGAAATAAATGGAATAGAGTAAAAGGTCTTCTCCATGAAAATCCTTCTTCACCTCTGTTGCGCTCCCTGTGCAGCCTATCCCTTTCTCAAGCTAAGGGAGGAATTTGAGGAAGTCATGGGATTTTGGTACAATCCCAATATCCATCCATTCTTAGAATACCAAAAGCGTTTAGAGGTGGTCAAATTATGGGCAGAAAAAGAAGATGTAAGAGTCATCTACAAAGATGAGTACGATCTTAAAGGTTTTCTCCGCAGGGTGGTGTATCGAGAATCAAAGAAATGTTTTCTTTGCTATCATTTACGTTTGAGGCAAACAGCTATATTTGCTCGCAGAGGAAAATTTGACTACTTTGGTTCCACCTTAATGATCTCTCCTCATCAAGACCAAAAATTACTAAGAGAGTTAATGGAAGCATTGGGTAAAGAATATGGGGTTAAGCCTTATTTAAGAAAGATAGAGGAAGGGTGGCGGAAAAGCAGGCAGCTTTCTAAAAAGATGGGTCTTTATCATCAGAAGTATTGCGGATGCATTTACAGCGAGGATGAAAGGTACCGAAAAAGTAACCATCTTAAGAAACCCCTCAGGGGAAAAGTTCATCATAGCATAAGCAGCACTCCCTTGGAGAAAAGAGGAGGGAAAAATTATGGCTTTGTTAAGAGTATCCTCACGGTCCAACCCCAGTTCAGTAGCAGGAGCTTTAACTAGAGTTTTAAAAGAGGATAAAAAAGTGGAGATACAAGTGATTGGAGCAGGAGCTCTGAATCAGGCTGTAAAGGCGATAGCCATAGCTAGGGGATATGTCGCTCCCTCTGGGATCGATTTAGTCTGCACTCCCGCCTTCGTAGATCTGGAGATCGATGGAAAAGAAAGAACAGGTATCAAACTCACGATAGAATCTCGATAATAAATAGAGTTCAAGATATTTGAGGGGGGAAATATCCCCCCTCAACGGCCCGATCGGCAAAGCCAACTCTCGCTACGCTCGAGCAAGTCGGGCCTGCTCCCCTCTTTTTTGGCATCTCATTTAATAGTAATCCAAAGAAATTTTTGAAGTTCCGATACGTATACTTGAACATATTGGGGGAGGCAAATAGTGCGGCATAAGATTGTTACCTCTATAAATAGAGTCATCATAAAGGTGGGGAGTAGCCTTTTACTAAAGGAAGATCACCATCCCGACTTAACCTTTATGAAGGAGCTAGTCAGAGATATTGCTGTCCTGTCTGAAAGAGGTATGGAGGTTGTTTTGGTTAGTTCAGGAGCCATTGGTATGGGGAAAAGAGAGCTGGGAATAGGAAAAAATTTTGATGCTATTCCTTCCAAGCAGGCTCTGGCTAGTGTAGGGCAAACTCATCTGATGAATCTTTACTATCGATTTTTCCAACAATACCATATTTCTGTAGGGCAGGTGCTCTTAAGTGCCGAGGATCTTTCCCGCCGTTCTTCTTATTTGAACGCTCGTAATACTCTCTTTACTCTTCTCAAGTTTGAAATTATTCCGGTGGTTAATGAAAATGATACGGTCGCTGTGGAAGAGATTAAGTTTGGAGATAATGATACACTTTCGGCCTTAGTTGCGGGTCTGGTAGATGCGGATCTTCTGGTAATTCTTTCGGACATAAAAGGCGTATATACTGAGGATCCAAGAAGAAACCCGAAGGCAAAGCTAATCAAAAAAGTCTCTTGCATAAGCGAAGAAATGGAAGCCATTGCTCAGTCCACCTCGGTCGAAGGACGAATAGGAGGAATGCAAACTAAGATAAAAGCGGCAAAAATAGCTACTCGTTCGGGTATTCCAGTAATTATAGGAGGTAAAGATAGAGACTTTTTACCCCAGCTTTTTGCTGGGAAAGAGGTAGGAACTCTCTTTCTTCCCCAGAAAAATCGGCTCACTTCCCGCAAGAAATGGATTGCTTATGGCCATTTTCTTGAGGGTATGATTGTAGTAGACAAAGGTGCTAAAAGAGCCCTACTTGAAGAAGGGAGAAGTCTTCTTCCCTCCGGCGTAATTGAGGTAAAAGGGAAATTTGAAGTCGGTGACTCGGTAAGCCTATTAGATAAAGATAATAGAGAATTTGCCCGGGGCATTGCCTACTACTCATCGCAAGAACTGGAAAAAATAAAAGGAATTAAAAGTTCTCTTATTAAATCTCAGCTCGGATACAAATATTATGATGAGGTTATCCATCGAGATAATCTGGTGATATTATAGTAAGCCCTCAGCCATCAGCGTTCAGTAGGTTGCTGATTGCTGAAAGCTGATAACTGAATGCTTACATATCCTTAAACTTATATCTTATATCCTAGTTCCTTGAGAGATTCTTTGCGCCTTCGCCACTGCTTTTTGATCCCTACCCATAGATCTAGGTAGATCTGACAGCCAAGGTGCTTTTCTATCTCCTTCCTAGCCAGACTACCTATTTTTTTTATCATTTTTCCCGATTTACCGATTAAAATCCCTCTTTGGGAAGCCTGTTCCACATAAATGGATGCCCGGATATAAATTAAATCTTGGGGTCTTTCTTCAAATTGAACTACCTTAAGCATCACCGAATATGGTATCTCATCATGGGTAAGATCGAAGATCTTTTCTCTAATTAACTCCCCCACCAGAATGCGTTCTGGTTGATCAGTAATGAGATCTGAAGAGTAATAGGCGGGATGAAGGGGAAGATGCTGGATCATTTCTCCCATTAAGACAGAAAGATTAGTTCCTTTTTTGGCCGAGATGGGAACAATTTTCACAAAAGAAAAAAGGTTCTCATATTCTCTTTTTATAGAATCTAGCTCATGCTCCTTTATTTTATCTATTTTGTTGATAACTAGAAAAACGGGCTTAGGTATATTTTTTAAATTTTCTAAAATAAACCGATCCTCGGGTGACACAGTAAAGGGTTCCACTATTATCGCTATTAGATCTACTCCCTCTAGACTCCTAAGTGCTTCTTCTATCATGTGCCTGTCCACCAGAGTTTTGGCCTGGGTGAGATTGATTATCCCAGGTGTGTCCAGAAAGATCACCTGAGCTTCATCAAAGGTTACCACTCCCCTGACGATGTTTCGAGTGGTTTGGGGCTTAGCTGAAGTAATGGCAATTTTTTCTCCTACTAGCTGATTGATTAAAGTCGATTTTCCTGCATTAGGTTTACCTACTAAAGTAACAAATCCTGCCTTAAAATTTTCCATGGGGAAATTTTTTTCCTTCCTTAGCATCAAAATTTATGAAATTGTCACCCACTCCATATTTTAGTGAACCCTCAGGATTCACTTATCTCCCAAGGCCTGAACAAAAGGCGACAATCGGTAAAGTTCCTTAGCTATTCTACCCGGGTATACTCTGTAATGACTTCCTTTTGAATTGTTTCCCTTAATTCTTCATTAAGGGGATAGGCTGTATCTATGAATTCCCCATTGGGCAATTTGCGAGAGGGCATAGCCACAAAAGGTCCGTTCTTTCCTTCAATAACCTTTAGCCCGTGAACACGGAAAGAATTGTCAAAGGTAATAGTTGCCCAAGCTTTAAACTTGTCTTTACCCTCAACCTTCCTTATTTTCACTTCTGAGATCTTCACCCTAACCCTCCTTAAGATTTTTGTCTGTGGGTTGCACCAGGTAGACCCTTCCCCTTTTTTTCAATTTGCTGAGGATCCTCTCACCTTCCTCCTTTCCCTCTGCCATAGCAAAGATAACAGATCCACTCCCGGTCATGGCAGCCCCTCTTGCTCCTGCCTTGATCATCTCCTCTTTAATCACTTTGATTAAGGGAAACTTTTTAACAGCTACTTCTTCCAGTCTATTATATAAAGATGTGCTTATTCCGAGTAGGCCTTGCTTCTTTACTGAATTAGTAAGGAGTTTAGTGTTTAATCTCTTTTTTGTCAATCCTACTCTTATCTTCTCGTAGACCCAAGAAGTAGAGATAGGAATTCCTGGATCTAGCAAGACTAACCACCCATCTCTTATGGGAGGAAGCGGAATAAGAACCTCTCCTTTCCCTCTAACGAGCGATGTCCCCCCTTTCAAACAGAAGGGAACATCTGCTCCCAACCATTTAGCCAATTTTGAGAGATTAAAGAGAGGAATTTCTGTCTCGAAGAGTTTATTCATTCCCCACAGGGTAGCCGCAGCATCAACACTGCCTCCTCCTAACCCTGATCTTTCGGGAATACTTTTATGAATCTCGATTTGCACTCCTTTTTTAATCTTCGTCTTCTTAAAAAAAAGCTCAGCAGCTTGATAACAAAGATTCTCTTTTCCTAAAGGGATTTTAGGATTATCGGACCAGATTATGATTTCTTGCTTGAGAGGTCTGAAAACAAGTCTGTCATACAAAGTTATGGACTGCATAATCGACTCGATCTCGTGATAACCGTCCTTCCGCTTTCCCAGTACATCTAAATAGAGGTTGACCTTAGCCGCTGCTTTAACAGTTAACTGTCCCTTCATTGGTTTTATTAGCTGCATTCTGTATATCCACAGGATCTGCAGATAAAGCAGCCTCCTTCATATTCAATCGCACCGGAACCGCACTCTGGGCAAGCACCTATCCATCTACTCGACAATCTGGGAGTTTTTCTCTGAGATGAGTCTTTTAGTCCACCTCGATGTGTCTTTTCAGCAGCGGTTAATTTCTTTAGAGGGGAGACTTTAGAGATAGATAAAGACAATTTCTCTATATTTGGGCTTTTCTCTCTTTGATAAAGCTCTATGGCTTTAGCCACGGCATCAGCACACGAAAGAATTTTATCTTTGCCCAGTCCATAAGGCCGGTCACAGCTTATACCTTTGAGTTGTTTCACTACCAGTTCCCAAGAGATGCCTGATCTGAGCGCCAAAGAGGCTAATCTACCAATCGCTTCTGTTTGTGAAGCAGCGCACCCACCCGATTTGCCCAATTGTGCAAAAACCTCAAAAGGGTTCCCGTGTTCATCCTCGTTTATGGTAACGTAAAGATCACCACAGCCGGTTTTTATCTCCCTGGTCATCCCATAAGTTACTTTTGCCCGGGGGCGGGGAGTTAACCCCTTTTCTTCTTCAGCTCTGCCTGCTCTTAATACCTGTTCTTCTCTGCTGCGATCCCGGTAAACTGTTATTCCCTTACAGCCCAATTTGTAAGCCAAGATAAAGACATTCTTTATATTGGCTTTTGTGGCATGATTGGGTAAATTAATAGTTTTAGAAACCGCATTGTCAGTGTATTTCTGAAAAGCTGCCTGCATCTTTATATGGTCCTGATAAGAGATATCCAGGGCCGTTACAAAGACCTTTTTTACCTCTTCCGGTACTTTAGGTATCTGTTGGCAGCTTCCATGATTATCAGTTATCTTTTTCATAAGCTCCTCAGAGTAAAATCCTTTTTCCCGAGCAACCCTCTCAAAATCACTGTTAATATAAAACAGCTTTTCTCCCTCTAGGACTTCTTTGCCATAAGCGAGACTAAAAAGGGGCTCGATTCCCGAAGAACAATCGGCAATCATGGATATACTACCGGTAGGAGCAACAGTAGTGGTGGTAGCGTTTCTTACTTTCAGATTTTTTTTATCCCATAGACTTTTCTTGAAATTGGGAAACGCTCCCTTTTCTTTGGCCAGGTTTTGCGAGGCCTTTTTAGATTCATCCTGAATAAAACTCATTAATTTTTCACTTAAGTCAAGAGCCTTGTTGGAATCGTAGGGAATATTAAGTTTTATTAACATATCAGCAAATCCCATCACTCCCAGTCCAATTTTTCTATTAGCTTTCGCATTTTTCTCGATTTGAGACAAGGGGTATCTATTAGCATCGATAACATTATCCAACAAGCGCACCGCAGTATGAACTACCTCCCGGAGTTTATCCCAGTTTACCCTACCATCCTCCACCATTTTTGCCAGGTTTATGGAAGCGAGGTTACA
>JBHIAL010000063.1:0-6628 GCA_046758525.1 bacterium | reverse complement strand
CGCTTTGCTCCTCAGACAACACGTCTTTCTTCTTCCTCAACTCGAAGACTCGTTAGGGTGGCTGATATAAGGCTTCTTCGGGGAAAGTCCCTCGATACGCGCATAAATCTTTTCAATGCTAATACTTTCTTGATAATATCAAGGCTCGATATGCAAATAGGAGCCGCCTCAGATTGCGTTTTACCAACTAAAGATTTCTCATAGCGCCAGGGAACATTTCTGTCTTTTGGTAGTCTAATTGGTAAAGTAACGGGTAAAGAAGATTTACCCTAAAATTATACCAGGAGGTTGGTGATGAGAAAGAAATGGCTAGTTTTGGTAGTAGCGGCTTTGGTGGTAGTGGGATTGGTTGGCAGCGCCGCCGCCCACGGCTGGGGAACTAAAGCCCCTGGTTCTCAAGGCCAAAGATTCGTCGGCAAGGACCGGCCGGGAAAACACACATTCGGTCCTCGTAACAGATTAAACTTAACCGCGGAGCAGAAAGACAGGATAGCAAATCTAAGGCTCACCTTTAAAGAGGAGACCTTAGAGCTACGCTCGCAGCTTGCCAGAAAGAGGCTAGAGGTCCAAAAACTTCTCCTGGAGGAGTCTCCCGATCTGACCAGAGTCTATGACCTGGTGGATGAGATGGCCCCCATTCATGCTGAAATCCAGAAGAAAGCCATTGGATTCCGGTCAAAGGTAAAAAGCCTTCTCACCAAGGAACAGCTAGAGAAGCTCCCCGGATTGGGTTTGGGTCGAAGATTTGGCAGAGCTATGGGCCGCAGAGGGCCTATGGGTGGCTATTGGCGATAACCGAAAGCTCAAGGGAGGGAAAAAATTCATCTTCTCTCCTTTTACATAGATGAAGGGGGAGGGTAAAACCTCCCCCGATTTTGTTTTCGATGGCAGAGACTTGATATATTTTGAGATTTGTTCATAATTATAGAAGACTCAATAACCAATAAAAGGAGAGGATAGAATGAGAAAAAGCTTACTTTTTGGTGCGGTAGTGTTGTTGGTCACTCTAAGTTCCTTTAGTTCCGGGGCCGAGGAACTTAAAGTGAGACAGTTGAGTCTAGAGGAGAGTATCGCCATAGGTCTTGAGAACAATCTTGATCTAAAGCAAGCAGCTTATAATCTAAGCCTCAAAGAGACAGAATACCAGGAGGCTAAGATAAACAATCTGCTCAGAACTTCCATTGTTGCCCTAAAAAATGCTGAACTTAGCCTTAAGAAAGCCCGAGACACCTTTGAGGAGAAAAAGAAACAGTTGGCTCTGGAGGAGATAGCCAGCCGATACCTTGAAGTTTTGAAATACGAGGAAAAAGTGCAAATTGAACAGATCTCGGTTGAGCAAAGCAAGGAGAATCTGGAGATGGTGAAGAATAAATTCTCTCTGGGAGATGCGAGTGAGCTGGACGTCATGCAAGCCGAAGTAGGACTTTCCCAGGCCCAATTGGACCTGACCCGAGCCAAAAATGGCCTCATGGTTGCCAGAATGAATCTCAACTATGTCCTGGGATTACCTCTGGATCTACCAGTCAAACTTACTGGTACTTTTTCTTTGGAAACTTTGGAGATAACCCTGGAGGAGAGCCTTCAAAAGGCTTTGAAGAATAGGTACGAGATTATTGAAGCTCAGGACGGCCTTGAATTTGCCAAACTGAAATTGAGTCTTAAACAGAACCAATACACCTCTGAAATTGAGAAAAAGAAGGCGGAAATAGAGCTTAAAAAAGAGGAGGTAAATCTGGAGCAGGTAATGAAAATGATTCCTCTGGAGATCACCAGCTCTTTCCTCAGTTTAAAAGAGAAAGAGACCAACGCTCAGATCACCAAAAAGCAAGCCCAAGAAAAAGAGGAGAGCTATCGAATTGCCCAGGCTCAATACAGGGCGGGACTCATCACCGCCACCGATCTATTGGATTCTCAGATTGAGCTCACTCAAGCTAACATAAATGCCCTGGAAGCAGTTTTTAGCGCTAATCTAGCCAAAAGACAGTTTATTAAAGCTTTAGGGGGCGAACTCGAGAAAACTCAAGAGAAAGCAGAGAAACCTTCTTAAAGGGGACATCAATGATGAAGAAGATGAGGGCTGTTTTCCTGGTTATGGGCTCGCTTTTTCTTCTATCGTCCCCAGCCTGGTCTGCCCAGCCATCGGTTAAGCTGACTTTAAGTGAGAGCATCAAACAAGCACTTGATCATAATCTCGATATTAGGATTGCTGAAATCCAGCATCAGAAGATGGAATCCGAGATTGCTCAAAGAAAAGCCTCCTTCAAGCCAAAGCTAAGCCTGGAGCTCGCTCCAGCCACCTGGGCGGGAAAACTTGACTCGCTTGATTATGAGCCCCAGGCTGGTTTGACTGCCAGTCTGCTGACCAAAGGGGGAACCACTTATAGCCTCAACCTGGAGCAAGAAAAAGGGGAGGATGAAAGAATT
Source organism: bacterium (assembly GCA_046758525.1). Classification (GTDB taxonomy): domain Bacteria; phylum Aerophobota; class Aerophobia; order Aerophobales; family AE-B3A; genus AE-B3B. Next base: position 4,204 of record JBHIAL010000063.1, on the reverse strand, counting down.
AACACTAGTTGGTCTTTAATCCTTACTCAGAAGATTCTACCTCATCCCCGAGTCGATCCCTCTTATCTGGTGCTGGAGAAATCACTGCTCGATTTAAGGCAAAAAAAGCTACTATTGGAGGAAGAGAAAAACCGCTTAAAACTTAAAGTAACAGTCAATTTCTATGATATTCTGAAGAGACAAAGGAAAATCGAATTAAAGAGGCTTTTCCTGAAGCAGGCCAGGGAAGATCTTCTGGTAGTTAAGGATAAAGTGGAGAACCAATTGGCCAGTGAGCTGGATCTATTAAATACTCAAATGGAGGTAGCTAATGCCGAGGAGGCAGTTTTCCAGAGCCAGGATGACCTCTTTCAGTATTCAGGAGAGTTTAAAGATCTTTTAGGGATAGATCCCGAGACTGAGATTGAATGGATAGCAGAATCTGACTATGAGCCAGAACCGCTGGAGCTAAATCTTGAGGAGGCAGTGAGGGAAGCTTTGGCCAATCGGCTGGAGATAAAAAGAGAAAAGCTTACCATAGAGCAAGGTCAACTTGACTTAGCCTTGGTAAAAAGCAGAAGATCACCTTCGCTCAATCTTTCTGGAGGCTACAGCTACACTGAGCTAGAAAAGGAGGAATACGAGGCCTCTTTAATCTTCCAGATTCCTCTGGTGGATGGAGGAGAAGGTAAAGCAGAAATTGAAACGGCGAAAACTAGATTAAAAGAGGCTTATCTTAATTTGGAAAAGCTTAAAAGGGATATCAGGGCCGAGGTAAGAAACTGTTTCTTTGATTTTCAGAGAAAGGTGAGAAAAATTGAGCTTCTCAGATTCTCGGAGAAAAGATATGAAAAAGATTTGGAGATAGCCCGAAGAAGATTTTCCGGCGGATCTATCACCGAGAATGAGCTTAGAGAAAAAGAGATTGACTTTAAGCAGGCACAGATAGACCTTTTAGATGCACTATTAGATTATGAAACTGCCCGATCGACATTTCTAAAAAGTCTAGGAAGAAAGCTTTAACAGTCAAGGAAAATTAAATGAAAAGATGGATTTTATGGATTACAATTGGCTCCGTTGTGGCCTTAGGAGGAATAGGTCTTAGCTCCAGATTTTTCTTTTCCAAGAAAGAAGAGCCTCGCCAGCAAGGGTCTTTAGTTACGGTACAAAGAGGAAATATTACCAGAATAATCTCCGCTACCGGTTTTCTTTCCTCTCGGGCGAGTGGCGAAGTGAAATTCAGTAAACATGGTCGGATTAAGGAAATCCTAGTCCAGGAAGGGGATTATGTAAAAGAGGGACAGACTCTAGCTAAATTGGAGGACGAGAAGGAAAGGCTCTCCTTGCTGCAGGCAGAAAACGCCCTGAAGGAAGCTGAATCGGAGTTAGAATCAGCCAAACTCAGCGCTGCCAAGAATGTGGTTGAAAAAAAAGAAAGGCAGCTCAGAGAAAGAAAGCTGGAACTGCAACTCAGAAGAAAGGATCTAGAAGATGCACTTCTGAAGGCTCCTTTCTCGGGCATGGTATCCAAAATCTATGTGGAAAAAGGGGAAATAGTCTCAGGAGAAGCAGTTTCCGCTTCTAAAGCAATCTTGCGATTAATCGATACCGGCAGACTCTTTGCCGAGGTGGCCGTGGACGAAGTAGATATTGCCCAGCTCCGGTTGGAACAAAAGGCTCGGGTGACGATTGATGCCTATCCTGAGGAGATTTTTGCGGGAAAGGTTGTCTATATAGCTCCGGAAACGACCACTTCTCAAGGATTGGTGGTGGTAGAAGTCAAAATCCAACTTGAAAAAGCAGATCCCAAACTCAAGCCAGGATTTACTGCCAGTGCAGATATCCTCGTGGGAGAGGCCAAAAATGTCCTCTTTCTCCCGGTAGAGGCGGTCAGTGAAACTGAGAGAGGCAATTTCGTGGTGGTGTCTAAAGACCACAGTCCCACTCGCCGCAAGGTAGCTCTTGGGATCTCAGATGGAACCAATGTCGAGATCAAGAAAGGCCTGGAGGAAGGAGAGATGGTTTTCTCCTTGGGCCTGCAGAAGCTAATTGAATCCCGAAGAATACAACGTGAGACCGAGCAGAGAAGACCGAGAATGAGATTTCCCCTTCTCGGACCGAGAACACATTGATAGTGATTTTCAGCAGACTAAAAACCAGAATATGATTCAGGCAATCGATATCAAGAAGACCTATAGGATTGGGAAGGTAGAGATAGCGGCTTTGCAGGGAATAAGTCTCCAGATTGAACAGGGAGAATTTGTCTCCATCACCGGACCTTCTGGATCGGGTAAGTCGACCTTGATGCATATTATTGGTTGTTTGGATAGGCCTACCTCGGGCAAACTTTTCTTAGACGACAAGGAAGTGGGAGAATTGAAAGATAATTCCCTGGCGGAGATCCGAAATAAGAAAATCGGTTTTGTCTTCCAACAGTTTAATCTTCTTTCTCGTTCCACCGCCGTGCGAAATGTTGAACTTCCCTTGATTTACGCCGGGGTAAATGGGAGGAAAAGAGCTGAAAGGGCCAGGATAGCCTTAGAGAAAGTAGAAATGGCTCACCGACTTTATCACCGGCCTAATGAGCTCTCGGGAGGCGAAAGACAGAGAATTGCCATAGCTAGAGCTTTAGTAACCAATCCTTCTCTTATTCTGGCAGATGAGCCTACCGGAAATCTTGATAGCAAAACCGGGGAGGGGATTTTAGAGCTTTTTCAAAAACTTCACCGAGAGGGACACACTCTGATTGTGGTAACTCACGAAATATACGTAAGTGGATATGCACAAAGAATCATTCATTTAAGAGATGGGCTCATTGAGCAAGATGAAAGAACCAATCGAACTTGAGTTTGACTGTTCGGGAAATTTTGGGCCTGCAGAGTTTAAAGAGAGAAAATGAAATTCACTGAAAGCTTCAGAAGTGCCTTAGGTGGGTTAAATGCTAATCGGACAAGATCGTTCCTCTCCATGCTGGGAATTATTATCGGAATAGCAGCCGTCATTGTCATTATTTCCATAACTCAGGGTTCCCAGAGGAGTATTTCGGAAAGAATCCAGGCTCTGGGAACTAATCTCATTAATGTTAGTCCGGGGAGAAGAGGAGGATTCGCCGGAATGAGGGCGCGTGCGTTGGTGGATCTTTTTACCCCGGAGGATGGAGAAGAGATTCTTAGGAAAGCCTCAGCGGTAAAACGGGTGGTACCGGTAATAAACAGAAGACTTTTACTTCAATATCGGGACAAAAATGCAGAAATTGTGGTTAATGGCGTTACCCCTGAGTATCAGGAGGTCTTGAATTTCTGGGTGGAGGAGGGAAGGTTCCTTGATGATCGGGACCTTAAGAGTTTTCGCACCGTCATTGTCCTCGGTCAGGGAGTAGCCAATGATCTTTTCGGAGATGAGGACCCTTTGGGGCAGAGTATCGTGGTCAATGGCCCCTTAAGTCGATATAAGTTCCGCGTGATTGGAGTGATGCAGCCCAAGGGGCGGGTGATGTTTTTTAACTTTGATGATCAGGCATTTATACCCTTTAGCACGGCCCAGAAGAGACTTCTCCATACCAAATATGTGGGGAGTTTCTCTATCCAGGCTGAAAGTAAAGAAACTACCGATGAGGCCATCGAACAGATCGATGCCATCCTCTACCAGAAGTTCCAGGATGATACCAAATATACCATTGCCAGCCAGGAGCAACTTCTTTCCACTATCGGAAGTGTAATGCAGACCTTCAGCATCATGCTGGTGGGTATCGCCGGAATCTCTCTTTTAGTGGGAGGAATTGGCATCATGAACACAATGCTGGTCTCAGTTACCGAACGAACCCGGGAGATTGGCACCAGGATGGCCGTGGGGGCTAAAAGGTCTGATATTCTCCTTCAGTTCCTCTGGGAATCTATGGTTCTGTGTCTGGTGGGGGGAGTAATCGGAATAGTCATTGGCTGGATCGGATCAACCATAGTTGCCTCCATAGCGGGATGGACTACCATAGTCTCTTTTCCGGCAATAGCTCTGGCCCTGGGATTTGCCACGGTAGTGGGTCTTTTCTTTGGCATATATCCGGCCAACAAGGCTTCCAAACTCGATCCGGTGGAGGCTCTGAGATACGAATAAAGCATTTGACAGTTTACCCTCACCTATGATAGACTAACGTTGGACTTTGTATCCAAGACTTAAAGGAGTGGACCCTAATGATCACGGAAAAGACCCCGGTGGCTAAGATTATGAG
>JBHIAL010000062.1:0-6864 GCA_046758525.1 bacterium | reverse complement strand
TGCTTATGGGATTAAATGGGGCTACTACTATGAAGAATGCGGACCTAGTCACTGACATTCATCTTGCCGAGAAAGCTGAGTACGACTTACTGGAAATTTGGAAAGCTAAATTAAATGACTATCTAACTGGGAAAGATTTAACCAGTTTAGTAAATTTATTTGCTAGAGCAAAAATCAAGCCCTATGCTATCAATTCTATAGAAAATATCACTTTTAGAAACAAAGAGGACTTTGGCCAGATTAAAGATGAGACTTTACGTTTAAGTGAAATTGCTCGTAGAATTAAATGTAAATACTTGGTGGTGGTACCCAGTCGTAAGCCACCTGGCATAACGAAAAGAGAGATTATAGAGGAGTCGGTGGAAACCTTGGGGCAGTTATCCAAAATAGCACTGGATTATGACGTAGCTATAGCATTCGAGTTCATCGGACGAGAAGATTTTTCAGTGAACAACTTAGCTACCTGCTGGGATATAGTTAAAACTGTTGATCTTGATAATGTGGGTCTGGTTATCGACACTTTTCATTTCTATCTTGGCAATTCAAGCCTGGAGTCTTTACAAAAAGTAGATCCTGAAAAAATTTTCATCTTTCATATTAACGATTCTGAAGATTTACTAAGAAATGAGCTTCAGGATAAGAATCGTTTGCTTCCCGGGAAAGGAATCATCCCCTTACGGGAAATCGCTAGAGGACTGCAAAGAATCGGGTACAATAAAATGGTCTCTGTCGAACTTTTTAGGCCAGAATATTGGGGGTGGGATCCAGAAAAGCTGGCCAGAGAGGCGCGACAAACAACAATGGCTGTGCTTAAAGGATTGTTTTTCTAATTTTCTGCAAAGTGCAAAACGAGTCTTACTTTATTCCTATCACTAAACATCACCTTGTTCCTGCCCAGGAGCTTTTTTCTCACTGTTAGTTTCCAGGTACTCAAAGCAAGGTAAAGGTATTCTTGGCATTTTTGTAAAGGGTTTGATAAAACTACACTGAAGTTCTATCAAGGAAGTGAAGTATAAGAAAAGATTTAAAAATTAGGAGATGCAAAAATGGGACTTAAAGTTGGAATAGTAGGAGCAGGATATATGGGAAAAGTTCACGCTCAAATGTTAACTGAGGATGAGCGAGTTACTTTAACAGGGATAGTGGACATTAAAAAGGAAGCCAGGGAAGCTCTAGCAGCAGAATTCAAAACTAAAGCCTTCGCTTCTTTAGATGATCTTGTTGGCGAAGGCGTAGATGCTATTTATATTACCACCCCTAATACTACACATACAGAGCTTACCTTGCAGATCTTAAAGGAAAATATTCATATATTTTGCGAGAAACCTATGGCTACCAGCTTTCAGGATGCCAAAAGGATTTTAAAGCTGCTCGAATCTAAAAATATTGTATATCAGATAGGACACAATCGCCGATTTGCCCCAGTATATAAGTTTGTCAAGGGCCTCATTCAAAATGGAAAATTCATCCCTTATTCAGCTCATGTTAAGATGAACCGGGGAGAGCTTAAAAATCCCCCCTGGGTTTCCAATCCTGATATTACCGGAGGATTTTTGTATGAATCAACTATTCATCTGTTAGACATGGTAAGATGGCTCTTAGGGGATGTAAAGAAGGTGGAATGTATTGGCCAAAAAAGTGTGTATAACGAAATAGACGATTTCGCCCTGCTTTTGACCTTTACCTCTGGTAGGATAGCTACATTTTTCTCTTCCGCTCATGCAAGTTGGATTTTTCCCTTTGAGCGAATAGAACTTTTTGGTGAGCACTCAGCTATAATTACCGAAGAGATAGAAAAGGTGACTTTCTCCTCAGGGTTAGAGGGAGAAATAATAATGAGGGATTATTCTCAATATCCTGAGTTAGTTAAGTGGGGATATGTTGAGGAAGACCGTCTGTTCATCGACGCTGTCTTAAAAGAAGGAAAGTCGGCTGTTTCAGCCCGGGATGGATATAAATCAGTTGAGCTTGTTGAGGCCTGCTATAGGAGCATAGAGAAAAAACAAAGGATAGATTTACCTCTCTAGGCGGATTGCGCAGAGGAATAGCTAAAGGTTGTTAAAAAGTTTTTGCAGGAGGGTAAGGCCAAAAATCTTGACAATTGGCTAATTTTTTATAGAATTAAAGCTGATATGATCCTTACTGTTACCCTTAATCCCGTCTTGGATCGGGTAGTTGAGATACCCGATTTTCGAGTCGGGAAGGTCAACCTGGTAGAAAAAGAGAGAATAAGGGTGGCAGGGGGAAAGGGAATAAATGTCTCCCGGGTAGCTAAAACTTTGGGCGAGCCAACTTTAGCCACTGGCTGGCTGGGAGGCCGTAGTGCAGGGTTTATAAAGGAGAGATTAAAAAAGGAGGGTATAGCTTGCGATTTCGTTCCCATAAAGGAAGAAAGTAGGCTGAACTTGACCATTCTCGATCCGGTAACCCCCAGCCAGACCCACCTGGTGGAGAAGGGTCCCGGGATTTTTCCTTCTGAAATAAACAAACTAGAGGAAAAAGTTGGAGATCTGGTAAGAAAGGCGAGTGTGGTAGTTTTTTCTGGAAGCATCCCCCCAGGAGTAAACGAGAATATCTACAATTCCTTAATCCGTTTGGTCTACCGGGAAAATGAGGACATTATCCCTATTCTGGATACGCGAGATGAGCCCCTCAAACAGGGACTTGAGGGTAGGCCCTTTATGCTTAAGCCCAATAAAAAAGAGATGGAGAGTCTCATTGGAAAAAGCCTTGAGTCTGAGGAGGATTTGATTCGGCAGGCGCGGTCTCTTCTTGAAAAATATGTTAAGCTTGTGGTTGTCTCCCGAGGCAAGGATGAGGTTATGGTGATGGAAAAAGATAGACTGCTCATGGTGTCTCCTCCTGAAATAAACCCTCTGAATACAGTAGGAGCAGGAGACGCTCTGGTGGGTGGTTTTGCTGTGGGACTCTCCCGAGGATTAAGTTTAAAGGAGATGTCAGTTCTTGCGGTAGCTTGTGCGGCAGCCAGTGCAGAAGAGGGAAGGGAAAAACCGCTTTCTCTTGAAAGAATAAACCAGCTTAAGGATAAAATTAGGTGGAAAGAGGCAAGAGAATGAGTTCTAAGAAAAATAAAGAGGGGGTAGATTACAAAAAGAAATATTTAGAGATAGAAGCTAAATTCACCACTAAAGAAAAAAAGCTTAAGGAAGCTAAGAAGGAGATTTCCTCCCTTCATAGCCAGCTTAAAGCAGTGAAGGAGGAACTGAGGTCAACAGACAAAGAAGCAGGTGAGTATCTGGATTATCTTAAACGATTAAAGGCGGAGTTTGAGAATTATAAACGTCGTAGCCAAAAAGAGAGAGAAAGAATAGTTAGTCTATCCAACGAGGATCTAATTAAGCAATTTTTACCGGTTTTAGACGATCTGGAAAGAGCGGTGGACTCAAGCCAACAGTCAAAGAATCATGCCGGTCTGGTGGAAGGAATGAGGATGATTCTTGAAAAGCTGAGAGGTGTACTTCAGAGTCAGGGACTGGAGGAGATTAAGGCACAGGGTGAAGAGTTCAATCCTCATTTTCATGAGGCGCTTATGAGTGTAGACCTAGCCGAATATCCGGATAATTTAGTAGTGGAGGAGATGAGAAAAGGTTATAAGCTCAACGATAAGATTTTAAGACCAGCTATGGTTAAGGTAAATAAGAGAAGTGAAGAAAACAAAATAAAAGATAAAAGCAAAGATTAGTGATCGGGACGGATTGGATTTTACCCTCACCACTGATCTTTGATCACTAGAAAGGAGGGTTTCTTTATGGGTAACAAAAAAGTAACTAAGAAAATAATTGGTATTGATTTAGGTACCACCAACTCCTGTGTGGCAGTAATGGAGGGGGATGAGCCTGTGATTATCCCTAATCAAGAGGGCTCCCGAACAACCCCTTCCATAGTTGCTTTCAGCGATAAAGGAGAGATGTTAGTAGGTGGACCAGCTAAAAGGCAGGCTATAACCAATCCTAAGAATACAGTCAATTCCATAAAAAGACTGATGGGTCGTAAGTACAATGAGTCAGCAGTAGAGAAGGCAAAGAAAATAATCTCTTATGATTTAGTGGAAGATTCTCAAGGCAGAGTCAAAGTGAAGGTAAACAAAGGAGAATTTCTGCCTCAAGAGATTTCAGCCCGTACCCTTCAGAAGATGAAGCAGACCGCCGAGCAGCATCTGGGAGAAAAAGTAGAGCGAGCGGTAATTACTGTTCCTGCTTATTTTAGTGATAGCCAGCGCCAGGCAACTAAAGATGCCGGTGCTATTGCTGGTCTTAAGGTAGAGCGTATCATTAATGAGCCTACGGCAGCAGCTATGGCCTACGGATTGGAAAAGAAGGGAGAAAAGAAAATAGCAGTCTATGACTTAGGCGGGGGAACCTTTGATATTTCCATTCTGGATGTAGGGGATAATGTGGTGGAAGTTCTTTCCACTAACGGAGATACCTATCTGGGAGGAGATGACTTTGACCAGCGAGTGGCGGACTGGGCGGCAGAGGAATTCAGGAAGGAAAGCGGCATCGACATAAGAGAAGATAAGATGGCTCTACAGAGGCTGAAGGAGGCGGCAGAGAAAGCCAAATGTGAGCTTTCCTCCAGTCTGGAAACCCAGATAAATCTTCCCTTTATTACCGCTGATCAAAGTGGGCCTAAACACCTGAGCCTGACCCTCACTCGGGCCAAATTAGAGCAGCTAACTGAAGATTTGATTGCGAAAACCATCAAGCCATGTGAGCAGGCATTGGCAGACGCTAAATTGAAACCTGAGGATATTCAGGAGGTAGTCTTGGTGGGAGGCCAGACCAGAATGCCCAAAGTTCAGGAAGTAGTGAAGAAGCTCTTCGGAAAAGAACCCCATAAAGGAGTTAATCCGGATGAGGTAGTGGCGGTAGGGGCAGCTATCCAGGGTGGGGTTCTGGCTGGAGAAGTCAAAGATATCCTTCTTCTGGATGTTACGCCACTTTCCCTGGGCATAGAGACTCTGGGAGGGGTATTTACCAAGCTCATTGAGAGAAATACCACCATTCCCACCAAAGAGAGTAAGATCTTCACCACGGCTGCTGATGGTCAGACGGCGGTGGATATTCATGTTCTGCAGGGGGAGCGAAGCATGGCGGCCGATAACCGCACTCTGGGGAGATTTCAGCTTACCGGAATTCCCCCCGCTCCTCGTGGTCTCCCTCAGATTGAAGTTACCTTTGATATCGATGCCAATGGCATCGTAAATGTTAAGGCCAAGGATAAAGGCACTGGCAAAGAGCAAGAAATTACTATTAGAGAATCAGGTGCTTTGTCTGCTGAAGAAAAGGACCAGATGGTCAAAGAGGCCGAACAACATGCTGAAGAAGACAAAAAGAAAAGAGAGAAGATCGAGGCTCAAAATCAGGCAGATAACATAATCTACGCTACGGAAAAGACTCTTAAGGAGCATGGGGATAAGGTTAGCGATGCCGATAAGAAGAATATCCAGGGAGCAATCGAGGAACTTAAGAAGGCAAAAGATACGGGTAGTGTGGAGGAAATCAGAGATAAGATAAAAAAGCTGAGTGAGGTCGCCCAAAAACTTGGCCAGGCCGTATATGAGGAGGCAGCCAAAAAACAGGCTCAGCAGCAAGCAAGCCAAAAAGGTGAGACTGGCAAGGAAAAAGAGGAAAAAAAAGAGAAAAAAGATGTAACTGATGCTGACTATGAGGTAGAGGAGTAACTGAGTGGCCAAGAGGGATTATTATGAAATTCTAGGTATTTCCAGAGATGCCTCTCCTGAGGAAATAAAGAAGGCCTACCGCAAATTAGCTATCAAATACCACCCTGACAGAAACCCGGATAATTCCAAAGAAGCAGAGGAAAAATTCAAGGAGGTATCCGAGGCTTACAAGATTCTCTCTGACCCTGAAAAAAGGCAAATCTACGATCAATATGGACATGCAGGACTAGAGGCGGAAGTTGGAGCAGGTGCTGGGTTTGGTGGATTTGGCTTCGATCCGTTTAAGATCTTTGAGGAGGTCTTTGGTAGAGAATCTTTCGGAGGGGATATCTTTGGAGATTTTTTTGGACATAGAGCCAGAGCAAGGCAGGCCCAACCAGGGTCAGACCTTCATTATACTCTGGAGATTAGCTTTGAGGAAGCAGTTTTTGGAACCGAGAAGGAAATCAGAGCGAATAGGTATGAACCATGCTCGAGCTGTAGAGGAAGCGGAATTAGACCTGGCTCTGGGTCTCAAACCTGCCCAACCTGTAGAGGCACTGGTTACGTATCGGTTAGCCAGAGCTTTTTTTCCATATCCAGAACCTGTACCCAATGCCAGGGAAGGGGAACCATCATAAGGGACCCCTGCCGGCAATGTCGAGGTACGGGAAGGATTCGAACCACTCGGAAGATCAAGGTGAAGATCCCGGCCGGGATCGATCACGGAGCTCACCTGAGGCTAGGGGGGCAAGGAGAAGCTGGTTTACGTGGGGGTCCACCCGGTGATCTATACGTTAGCCTCCGAGTTAAGCCCCATCCTATATTCGAAAGGGATGGGAATAACATTATCTGTGAGGTTCCCATTAGTTTTGCTCAAGCTGCCTTAGGAGGAAAGGTCAGTGTTCCCACCTTGAATGGCAAAGTAAAGTTAACTATTCCCCCCGGAACGCAAACCAATAAAATCTTTCGCTTAAGGGGTAAGGGCATTCCTTATCTACACTCTCCTAATCGAGGAGATCAATGGGTAAAGGTAGTGGTGGAGACCCCGGTGCATCTAAGTGAGCAGCAAAAGGAGCTCCTCAGGAAATTAGATGAACTAAGACAGGGAAATGGACAGCCCCGGATGAAGGATTTCTTTAATAAGGTAAAGCGGATTTTCGGCAGCTAATAGAATCAGT
>JBHIAL010000061.1:0-6908 GCA_046758525.1 bacterium | reverse complement strand
GCCTTATGGTAATTTCCCTTACCATTTATTTTTTCCTCCTAAACACAAAATAGCTGTCGAGGTCGAAAGGAATCAACTGAGACTTTATTATAGCTAACTATACCACCGACGAGCAGAAAATCAACGCATTGACCTATTAAATCGGTCATGGTACAATGAATCTTCAGAGTGGCTGTAGTATATTTTTTCCAGCGTTTATCAGGGTGAAAAAATGAAGAAGATCTTGCTATTTATACTTAGCTTAAATTTTGTTCTTTTTGCCGGACTCACTGCCGCAGTCTCAAAAAAGTCAAAAGATATTATTCTAATTTCTAAGGAGTTAGAGGTATCTATTGGACGTGGTGTAGCCCGGGAAGTGGAGACTAAATTCAAAGTTCTCAATGATCCCGAGCTTACCGCTTATGTTGACAAAGTAGGCCAGAGAATAGCTCGGGTTTGTCAGCGCCCGAATCTCGAGTATCATTTTAAGATCCTGGACGATCCCATGATCAATGCCTTTGCCTGCCCTGGTGGCTTTATTTACGTAACTACCGGAATATTAAAGACTATTGAAAGTGAGGCAGAATTGGCTGGTATCCTGGGACATGAGGTTGGCCATGTCACGGCCAGACATGCAGTTAAAAAGATACAAGGGATGTTAGCCTATACCATATTGGCCAGTCTTTTCCTCAAGGACGAGGACGCCAGACAAATCATCGATGCCGTTTTTAGCTTAATTCTTCTGGGATATAGCCGGGAGGATGAGTTTCAATCTGACCGGCTAGGGACAAGATACGCTTACGATGCAGATTATGATCCCCGAGGTTTGAGAGATTTTCTGGCCAAACTAAAGAAACTGGAAAAAAGAAAGCCTCTGGCTATTGAAACGTTAATCAGTTCTCATCCTCCAACCTCACAGCGGATTAAAAAGATCGAGCATCAAATTCAGGAGTTCTCCAATTTATCCGAAAAAAAGACTTATCAGACTGAATTTCTGGAAGCGACCAGAAGATTAAGATCCCCTTTCTAACCGAATTCCCTATTCTTTCCTACTTCGGAAACCTATCTCGCTTGCCCAGGCCTTGGGATCGCTTACCTTGATCTGAAGCGCGCCAAATCCTTTTTTCTCGGAAGAACTCATCTTCTTAACGTCACTTTCCACCTGCGAGAGGCTAACCTCAAGCGAGAGGATTTTGCTAAATAATCCTTTGGTGGTCACCTGCTGAACAGCCTTCAACGGAAACTCAAAAACCCTGCCTGTCTTTCCCTCAGACTCTCTTTCCATAATCAATCTATGGGTAGTAAGATAGAGTTTTCCCTGTCCTTGGAGTGCCTCTTCCGGACTTCCCGCCCATTTAAATTCCTGGACGGTGCCCTCCTCTTCTCGTCTTTTTTCCTCCCCGGACTTTAGAATCATAATTCACCTCCATTTTTGACTTTTGTCGTTCACGTGTATAGTCTCATTTTTGCGGCTCCTACCTTTGGCTAGATCTCTTTCTTGAATCTCCGAGGTATTCCCCTTCTAAAGGCCGGAATTTCACCTTTCTTTGCTTATTGCAAACTCCCCCTTGAGATTATTTAGCTTTACTATAATATACTCTAATTTGTTCTGACGTCAAGGGTGGTGAAAAGGGATAGCCTCCAGAAATTTCCTTTTTGAAGATCTATCTCTCCATCAAGTAGATCCCCGATAAGACTAGAGCAGTCCCCAGGAAAGTAAAACCCGTAATAGTTTCGCTGAGAATCACCTTTCCCAGGAGGATAGCCACTACGGGAACCAGGAAAATGAAAACCGAAGCTCTAGATGCCTCCATGGTACTTAAGGCATAATTCCAGAGATAGAAGGTGACTCCTGAAGCAAGGATACCTAGATAGAGAAGGATTGACCAGGAGGAAAGTGACCATTGGAAAATAAGAGATACATCCTCAAAGGTAAAGCAGAAGAGAAAAAGAATGAGGGATCCGAAAACATAGGCTAGAGCAGTTAAAGTCAGGGGAGTGTATCTTTCTAGAGCCTTTTTGTTCATCACTGAATAAACTGCCCAGCATACGGCGGAAAGTAAGGCCAGAATATTACCCCAGAAAGATCCTGATCTTAATAGTATAGCCATATTTTTACCCAAGAAGGTGACCGTGATGATTCCGACACAGCCCAGCACCATACCAGCGGCTTTATTTCTGGTGATTTTTTCGCCTAGAAAGCTGGCGCTTAAAATTAAAATAAATACAGGATTGGAGGCGACCAATAAGGAAGCTATTCCCGATGATGTGAGACCGATACCTATGTTTTGAAAGATATTGAATAAGGCAACTCCAACTACTCCCAAACCAATAATATACCCTAAATGAAGCTTTAATGCTCTAGCTATTTCCTGCCGTTCCCTCCTGAGTAGAAACCACCCTAGTAAGAAAAAGGTAGCTAAAATAGATCTAACGAATGATAGATTTAAGGGGGTAATTTTTTCCAGTCCAATTTTGATTACGGTGAAGGTACTTGCCCAGATGAAGGCGGTAACCGACAACGCTATTATTCCCTTTTTGCTTACCATGTCACTTCCGATAGAAAAACATTTGTCTATACCCTGTTATATTAGAGAGGTTAAGTGTGAGGAGAGCATAGCATAAATTTACTTTATTTCAAGATTCTAGTGTTGGTCTAGACCCAAAATGTAAGGAAACCACAAGTTTAAAAAGAAACTGTGAGATTGGAACGCCCAACGGTTGCCTGCTATTGTCGGATGACCTTCTGCCAGTCGGTTGAGCGCTCCAGGATCAATGTTAAGTGTCTCAGGGTGGACTAACAAGTGATCGAATTAGCTAAGAGTAAGCTTTATAATATTTGACCTATTCCTTTTTTTTGGTAGAATGCTGACGGAATGTAGGTTTTGTCAGAGAATAGAAAGACTCAGGGTAAAGGTACGTGAGTTAGAGTGACAAAGATGCGAAAAAGATCATAAGTTAAGAAAGGCAAAATTTATGAGGATGGACCTATTTCATTCAAAAGAAGAAAAAGATAAAAAAGGGGAGGCTCCTCTTGCTGATCGTATCCGACCCCAGAGCTTGGATGAGTTTGTGGGCCAAGAACATATCGTTGGCGAGGGAAGAATTTTGCAGAAGATGATAAAGGAGGATAAGCTGGCCTCTCTCATCTTTTGGGGACCCCCGGGATCAGGAAAAACGACTTTGGCCAGGATCATTGCTCATCTTACCAAATCTTATTTTGTTCAATTTTCTGCAGTTACTTCAGGAGTGGCCGATGTTAGGAAAGTGGTAAAAGAAGCCCAGGTCAGGCTGAAAGTCTATAATCAGAGGACCATTCTCTTTATCGATGAGATTCATCGGTTCAATAAAGCTCAGCAAGATGCATTTCTCCCTCACGTAGAAAATGGAACCATTGTTCTAATTGGCGCTACTACCGAAAATCCGAGTTTTGAGGTTATTGGGCCGCTTCTTTCTAGAACCAGGGTTTTCACCCTGGAAAGGCTCGGCCCCGAGGAGATTAAAAAAATCCTGGACCGGGCCATAAAAGATAAAAAGAAAGGTCTCGGTGAGTACAAGATAAAGATTGGCCGGAAGGCTCTAGATTTAATTATTGATGGCTGCAATGGTGATGCCAGAGTGGCCTTAAATGCGGTGGAAATAGCTGTTGAGACTAGTAAACCGGATAAGAATGGTTTTTGCCACATTCGCTTAAGGGAAGCTGAGGAGGCTCTACAAAGCAAGGCTCTTTTATATGATAAAGCAGGGGAGGAACATTATAATGTTATTTCTGCCTTTATTAAGTCTATGCGAGGATCAGATCCAGATGCTGCCCTTTACTGGCTAGCCCGCATGATTAAAGCCGGGGAGGATCCCCGCTTCATTGCCCGAAGAATGGTTATTTTTGCCTCTGAGGATGTGGGTAATGCTGATCCTCAAGCTTTGTCGGTGGCTACGGCAGCAGCTCAGGCAGTAGAATTTGTGGGGATACCTGAGGCCCAGATTAATCTGGCTCAAGCTGCCACCTATCTGGCTTCTGCTCCCAAATCCAATGCTTCCTACAGGGGACTCTTAGAGGCCAAAGAAGATGTGGCCAGAACTTTGAATTTACCAGTACCCTTGCATCTTCGTAATCCCGTCACTCCCTTGATGAAAAAAATAGGTTATGGAAAGAATTACCGGTATCCTCACGACTTTCCTGAGGCCAGGGTGGAGCAGCAGTATCTACCCCAAGGCTTGGAAAAAAGGAAGTATTATCGACCTACGAGGTAGCCAATGACTCCAAAAATAAGAAGAGCAGTTATTGCAGTAGCTGGGTTTGGTACTAGATTTCTTCCGGCGACTAAGGCTCAGCCCAAAGAAATGCTTGCCTTGGTTGATAAACCCATTATTCAATATGTGGTTGAGGAAATGGTGGGCGCTGGTATTGAGGAAATCATCCTGGTTACCGGTCAAAACAAACGATCCATAGAAGACCATTTTGACAGAAGTTTTGAACTCGAGTACCGGTTAAAAAAAGCACATAAGCTGGACCTGCTAGAGGAAGTAAAGAGAATATCTAATCTAGCTAAATTTGTTTATGTCAGACAAAAGATGCCTCTAGGAAACGGTCATGCCCTTCTCTGTGCTAAAGTTGTGGTAGGCGATGAACCTTTTGCTTTTTCCTACGGAGACGACATAATAGAGGCAGAAATACCAGCCATAAGTCAAATGATCAGGGTCTTTGAAAAGTACCAAAGTTCGGTAATGGGAGTGATGGAGGTGCCCAGGGAAATAATTTCACAATTCGGGGTAATAAAGCCCCAAGAGATCGAAAAAGGGGTATACCAGGTCTTAGACACCGTTGAAAAGCCTCATCCTGATGAGGCTCCGTCTAATCTGGCCAGTATAGGACGATATGTATTTACCCCAAAAATCTTTGCAGCACTGGAGGAAACCAAACCAGGAAAAGGGGGAGAAATTTGGGTAGCAGATGGAGTGAAGAATCTTTCTAAAAATGAGGCAATCTATGCCTGTAAAATAAAAGGTACCTATTGGAACTGTGGCGACAAGAAGGAGTTTTTAAAAGCCACTATTAATTTTGCTCTTAAGAATCCGGGGTTTGGGAAGGAACTCAGAAGATATCTGAAGGATCGGGTTTAGTATAGCTACTAGATCTATTTCGAATCGGTATCATCTTGAAAAGATCGGTACCCTAGGGAGGATGGACTCGTCACAAAAATATTTTTGCTGTAGAGGTAGACAATGCAAACCAAAGTAAACAACACTAAACTTAGCTTGATTCGGGGCGACATTACTGAGCAGGGCACCGAAGCAATTGTTAATGCCGCCAATACCAGTCTTTTAGGAGGAGGAGGTGTAGATGGCGCAATCCATCGAGCCGGTGGTCCCGAGATCCTTGAGGAGTGTAAGAAGATTCGGGCAAGGCAGGGAGGGTGTCCTACAGGTGAGGCGGTCATCACCACGGGAGGAAAACTCAAAGCCAAATATGTCATTCATACGGTTGGTCCGGTATGGTCGGGAGGAAACCAGAATGAGAATCTGCTTTTAGGAAATGCTTACCGCAATAGCCTCACTCTGGCCAAGGATAAAGGTATTAGATCCATTTCATTTCCCTCTATCAGTACCGGTGCCTATCGTTTCCCCATAGACGATGCTGCTCGTATTGCTCTCTCTACAGTTCGAGACTTCCTTAAGGAACACGATTTTGAAGAGGTGCGTTTTGTTCTCTTTTCTGATAGGGACCTTGAGGCATACGAGGAGGCATGGCAAAAGGTAAGCGAGGAATGATACGGCTCGCTATATTTGCTGGGCTGATCTTATCAGCTCCCTGGTTACTGTCTCACCCAGGCAAGCAAGATCCTCAATATGCAGGTGATCTTCGGCTGAGCTGTCAAAGAGAATCGACGCATTGGCCGGAAACTCCTCACTTTCTGTCCAGAGAATATAGACCAAAGGAAGTCTGGGGAAGGTGATGATTTTAAAAGCGAGATCGCCGTATGGAGCCGGTTCTCCACCCAGGCTCCCAGCAGCCTTTTTAAATAACTGTGGCTGACTTCCAAGCCTCTTAATTAGAGGGCTTTCTGCCCGGGCTCGAAAAACTGGATAGTAGAACCCTCCACTGGGTAGCTCCCGATAACTCACCCATCTACCAGTTGGCCTTATAGTTCGGGCATCTCTAAGATAGTGCAGTATCAGTACTTCAAAGGCTGGATCTATTGACTTTTTAGGATCGGTAGAATAAACGGCGAAATTTTGAGGAGCTATCCGCAGAGCGTAATTAAGATAGGGGAGGGAAAAACCTTCTTTTCGGGAATAACTTGCCTTGCTTCTCTGGCAAATATCAGCCACATCCATCTCTTTGAGCCTTTTCTTAGCATGCCTGAGGGTCAGGTTATACTTTCCTTCTGGACCCTGCCTAAGTAGAGGTTTTGCTCCCGTATTACCCGATTTTCCGCTCATTTTTCTCAGTGTGCTTTCCCCTTTTTCTGGTTTTACTTTCCTCCTCTATTGAGAATTATCCGGTCTTTTTCAATAGCCTCTACCGGATAGCCGTCAATTTTAGCTGCTTTCCTTATACTGAGGTGATAGTCTTCCTTAAATTGCTGGGCAAAACTGGCTGCTTCCCTCTTGTCTTTTGAGAAAACGTACTTTCTTATCCAGAAGCCCCTTAAACGGGGGTTAAAAAAAGAGATTTCATAAAAATTTTTATTTTCTGGATTTTCCGCCTCTAAGATTATGTGCTTTTCGGTAATGGCTCTGAGCTTGAAACCGTGCATATCTGTGGCTCTTTCTACTTCGGCTTTTTCTCCCTCAAGCAGGTAAAACACTGGTGGGTCTTGTTTCTTTGAGGGGGCTATCTCGAACCTCCTTCTGAGTCTGCCAAAGTAAGATTCGAACACCAGCATAGGCTTGTGGATTGAAACTACATAAAGTTTTGCCGTTTCTCC
>JBHIAL010000060.1:0-7032 GCA_046758525.1 bacterium | reverse complement strand
TCAGAGGCGGTTGCCAGGGTAGACGAAAAGATGTATGAGGACAAGAGAAGACAGACAGATTAGAGAGATGGAACATTGTTTACTTACTTATGATCCGTTCGGTGGCAGGCAACATAATGCTCATCTCCGAGGGAAACAAGATCGGGCATTCTCTCCTCACATTCCTTGGCAGCCAAGAAACACCTGGTATGAAAAACACAACCAGATGGAGGATCAATGGGGCTGGGTACGTCTCCCTTGAGGATAGTTCGATGACTCCTGACTTCAGGATCAGGAATGGGGATGGCAGAAAGAAGGGCCTGGGTGTAAGGATGCACAGGATTTTCAAATAACTCCTTGGTATCAGCCAGTTCCACAACTCTTCCCAGATACATCACGGCGATCCTGTGGCTAATATACTCTACCACCAGAAGATGGTGAGTGATAAAAAGATAGGTTAGACCAAAATCCCTCTGTAACTCCTGGACCAGGTTAAGAATCTGAGCCTGTACTGATACATCGAGAGCAGAAGTTGGCTCATCCAGAATTACAAAGTCAGGATTTGTTGCCAGAGCTCTGGCGATAGCAATCCTCTGTCTCTGACCTCCACTAAACTCATGGGGATACCGGAAGAGGTGATCCTCGCTCAGTCCTACTCTCTGCAAAAGATTTATCACTCGCTCCCTCTTTTGCAAACCTTTGGCCAGTCCATGCACTCCTAGAGGCTCCCCGACGATGTCCTTGATCAGCATTCTAGGATTGAGGGAAGAGGAGGGGTCCTGAAAAACTATCTGCATCCTTCTTCTCAGCTTTTTCAATCTCTTTCCTTTAAAATTAGAAAGATCGTATACTCTCTCAAGTTCTTGAAGTTTTTGAGAATTTGAATCTGTCGACTCTTCTAGTTTCTCCACTTCCTGTTTTATCTCTTCAGATACATCAAAGTAGATATGTCCTTTGGTTGGTTTAAGTAGGCGCAGTACGGTCTTCCCCAACGTTGTCTTCCCACACCCGGATTCTCCAACCAGACCGAGACACTCTCCTTTTCTAATTTTTAAGTTAACGCCATCTACCGCTTTTATGTCTCCCATTCTTTTTTTAAAAATCCCTCCCTGAATGAAGTAGTATTTTTTAAGCTTTCTGACGTCTACCAAGATATTCATCTTTATTAGACCAAGAATCTCTATTTTTAATCTATGTTACTCTCGTTCCACCTAAGATCCTGATAGAATCTTGTAGAATTTCGTGGTTCATTCTTCGCCAGTAAAAAGATGGCAGGCTACCAGATGGTTATTCTCCATCCGAGTAAGATGCGGTTTTATTTGCCGGCAAATTTTCATCTGGTTAGGACAGCGAGGATGAAACCGGCAACCAGAAGGTGGGTTTATTAGATTTGGCACGGTGCCTTTTATGCTTTTGAGCTTCCCCTTACTCCCTGGCTTGGGAATTGCGTTTATAAGTGCTTTAGTGTAAGGATGAAGAGAGTTTTTGAACAGTTCTTTTACTTCGCTTATTTCGCAAACATTGCCCGCATACATTACTGCTACCCGATCGCACATTTCTGCCACCACTCCCAGATCGTGGGTGATAAAAAGAACAGATGTGCCAAGATCTTTCCTTGATTTTCGAATGAGATCGAGAATCTGAGCCTGGATGGTGACGTCAAGATTGGAGGTAGGTTCATCAGCTATCAAAAGTTTGGGATGGCAAGCAAGTGCCATAGCTATGACTATTCGTTGCTGCATGCCTCCGCTGAGTTCATGGGGATATCGATCTACTAGCTTCTGAGGATAGGGTACTCCCAGCTTCTTCAAGATCTCAATGGTCTTTTTCCTGGCTGTTTTTTTTAACTGACGATTATAGACTCTGACGACAGGGATACGGGAAAGAAATTTTAAAAGAAAAGAATTCTGATCCACCAGCATTTTTCTATATACCCCTCTTTCCATCTTATAGGCTATCTTCTTCAAGACGGAGTCCGCTTTGTCAACTTCTTCTTCTATTTCTTTGAGGGTGCCTTCAAAGAGCTCTCTGCTTCGATGTAGCAAAAAACTCTCTGAGACTTGATCGTTGATGGAATAAACAGGATTCAGTGCTGAGCTTGGTTCCTGAAAAATCATGGAGATCTCATTTCCTCTCACTTTTCTCATAAATGCTTCGCTCTGCTCTAATAGATCCAGATACCTACTCTTTTTAGAAGACTTTCCCCCACGTCTAAAATAAATCTTTCCCCCTTCAATTTTTCCCGGAGGCTGAATTAACCTTAAAATAGACAGAGCGGTTACACTCTTTCCGCATCCAGTTTCACCGACCAGTCCCAGAGTTTTCCCGTCTTCTATCTCCAGGTTTACTCCATTCAGCGCTTTAACGACACCCTCGTAGGTGTAGAAATTCGTTACTAGATCCTTAATCTCTAATAACTTTGCCATTCCTTACCTTCTTCGTAATTTCGGATCCAGAATATCCCTGAAGGCATCTCCCAGAAGATTCCATCCGAGGACGAAGAAGAGAATGAAGAGCCCGGGCATGGTGACCGCATACCAGTAAGCTAAGGGATTTCCCGGGGGTCCAACAATCCAGTTGCGAGCAAAACTGATCATCTGTCCCCAGTCTGCATAACCAATAGGAGCACCAAGTCCTAAGAAACTCAAGGCTGCCGCAGTAAGAACTATGGCACCCACATCGAGAGAGGCCATTACTAAAAGGGGATAAATGGCATTAGGCAGAACATGCTTGAAAATTACGGTGAAATCAGAACATCCCACTGCTCTAGCTGCTTCTACGTAGTCTTCCTCCCTGACCCGCAATATATCGCCCCGGATCAATCGGGCATAGGGCGGCCACCCTACTATAATTAAAGCTTTCATGACGTTGTCCAGGCTATGGCCTAAAGCGCTCACCAATGCCATGGCTAGAATTAGGGTTGGTAGAGACATAAAGGTGTCAACGGTGCGCATGATTATTTCATCCACCACTCCTCCGTAGTACCCGGAGACGCTACCCAAAATTATTCCGATAATCAGAATGCTACCTACTACTGTAAACCCTATGCGAAAAGAGGTTCTGGTTCCCCAGATTACTCCATAATAAATGTCGTACTGGCCTTCGGTGGTCCCGAAGAAATGCGTCCTGCTCGGGGGCCTGGGTGTTGCGCTGTAGCCATCCCTGGGGATTCGGTATGGCTCATACTGGTGTTTTGGTGGTGCAAGATATGGCGCTGCTATAGCTATCCAGACAAACAGAAGAATGAGAAAAAGACCCACTAGAGAGAGAGGACTTTTTCTTACTCTACTCAAGGAAAACTTGACTTCCTTGAGTCTGGGCTCCATCCTCCTTTTAAATTCCTTCCAGGTTTTGACCTCTAGCTCCAAGAAAATCACCCTAATCTGACTCTGGGATCAAGGTAGGCGTATATCAAATCCACCACCAGATTGGTAAGAACAAAAAGTAAGCCACTAAAAAGTACAGCTCCTAAAACTGCCGGAACGTCTAATTGCACGGCGGCTCTGGCCCACCACCATCCTAATCCTTTTCGATTAAAGATAGTCTCGGTAATGACGACTCCCTGCATCATCCAGGCAAAAATGTAACCGGAGATGGTGACCACCGGAATCATAGCATTCCTTCGAGCGTGTTTCTTAATCACCGTGGCCTCGTCTGCTCCTTTGGCTCGGGCAGTGGTGACATAGCCTCCGCCCAGTGCCTCCAACATACTTGATCTCATAATTCTCATGACCAGGGCACACTGAACCACAGTTAAGGTGATCACTGGCAGGATAAGGTGCCTGACCGCATCTAGAAAAATCCAGAATTTTCCATTCAATAAAGCATCTACGGTGTTAATTCTGGTAAATCTCACAAATTCGGAAGATCCCACCAACAGGCTAGCCTGTATCCCCAGTGCCCCCGGGGGCCACCGTTCTCGAAAATAGCCATAAAAAATCATCAGGAGCATTAACCCAAACCAGAAGGTGGGAAGCGACCAGCCGATAATGGCCATGGTTCTGGTAGCGTGGTCAATGGGTTTACCGGAGTGAACCGCCGAAATACCTCCTAGATAGATACCCACCAGAATAATGAGAGGAGTAGAAAAAAGACCGAGTTCCAGGGTGTTAGGAAGAAAATACAAGAGAGCCTCAAGAACCGGACGTTCAGCAGTCTTAGACCAACCCAGATTGCCCCGAAATACCTCCCCTATCCAGTAAAAATATTGAATGTAAATAGGGGCGTCGAGGCGATGAGTTCTGATGACTCCCTCGATATTCCTTAACTGCTTTATGTCAGTTATGAAGGCAGCTGCTCTTTGGGCCGGACTAAAGAGAGAAAGAATAGCAAACACCAGTAAGCTAACACCTATCAAAACTGGTATGACCAAAAAGAGTCTTCGTATGATATAGTATTTTAATTCCATCTTATCTGCATTCCCAGCCCGAACTAAATAAGGGTTTCTTAAGACCTAGGAATTTATAAATTATCCAACCACGAATGAACTTGCCCATTTATAATCTGGTAGTCGCAGGCTTTAGCCTGCGCAACCTAAAGGTTGCGGCTACCTTACTCCATTTTCTCGATTTTAGCTTCTAAATAAAGGCGGGGTCATGCGACCCCGCCTCCTGCCCTTTTTAATCTAATAGTCCCTTCTCGGTCAGCTCCGAATTCAGAGATTGAAAAGGAGTAATCTACTCTCCTTTGGATTGGGGATAAAAGTAAGTTCCCACATCATTCGATGAGTAGACGGGATTGAAATAGTATCCCTTCATCCAGGTTCTCTCATAGTGGCGGCGAAGCATCTGGTGTAGCGGAACGCTCGGCACATCATCATAATATATCATTTGCAGCTCGCGGTAGAGTGCCTTTCTCTTTTTGGGGTCGGTCGTCTCTATAGCTCGTTTGATTATCTCATCAACAATGGGATTCTTGTAACTCTGGAACCCGGAGAAGTCACCCCGGCTGTGCATGAAGGGGTAGACGAAGTTATGAGCATCAGGATAGTCAGCCACCCAGCCTATGAGGAACAGGGTCAACTTCTTCCTTACTAACTCCCTTACGTAATTTGCCCATTCTACCGGCCGAACCTCTATCTTAAATTTGGGATTCAAAGACTCAACATTTTCCTCAATCATTCTGGCGGCAGTTTCTCGCTGAGTATTACCCGCATTATAAAGCATGGTAAACTTGAATCCCTTCTTCCAGGCTTCACCACCCCAGGCCTTCCTAAAATATTCTTCCGCTTTCTTTAAATCAAAATGATAGGTTTTCTGCTCGGGGTTACGATAAGCTATTCCTACAGGTATGGGACCCACCGGCTGTACTGCTTCTCCAAAGAAAACATCCTTAAGATAAGTCTTCCAGTCAAAAGAGTGGGCAAAACCAAGCCTTATATTCTTGTCGGAAAAGAAATCTGGAGGAATTCCATTTCCATCGAGCTTGCCACTACCTATATCGGTATTACCCTCGGGATTTATCTTGAAGTTAAAGAAAGCTGCCGCAAGATCCAGAGTGGCTAGGTCCTTGAAAATTCTTATTCCCTCCACTCCTTCCAGCTCTTTTCTATACTGCGCAGGCACATAAATGGTATCAGCATCACCAGCCATCAACATCAGTTTTCGAGTGGTCCACTCCTCAATTACCTTTACTATTACCATTTTAAGTTTGGCTGGTTCCCTCCAGTAGTCATCAAACCTGACAAAGATGGTTTGGACTCCCGGTTCCCATCTTTCCAGTTTAAAAGGACCGGTTCCGCATGCCATGGAGTGAAGAGTTTCCGTTCCCGGGGCGGGATTATTGTATTCTTTCCAGGTTTCGGCAGTTCCTGGCCAACCCCCATGTTCAACCACAAATTTTTTGTTGACAATAGAGGACCAACCGCCTGCCAAAATGGCGAGAAATGGGGGATAGGGCTTCTGGAGATGAAAAACCACCTTGTTCCCTTTCACTTCTACTGCCTTGTCGATATCCTCGAAATTTACCACAATGTTTCCTTCTCCGTCTCGAGATCCCAAAACACCTAGTAGAGGCTCATAGAGCATCCATACCGGTCCTCCATCTCGGTCCTGCACCATAGCCCTTTCAATAGAATACTCAACATCTTCCGGAGTGAGGGTCTCTCCATTGTGAAACTTTACTCCTTTTCTTATGGGAAAAGTATAAGTCAAGCCATCAGGTGAGATCAGACCATTCTCCACGCTGGGTACTTCGGTGGCTAATATAGGTACAAATCTATCGGTTCTTTCCCGGTCATACCATATCAAATACTCATAAATATTCTGGATTTTGTGAATGCTAGCATCATCGTATGCCCAGGCCGGATCGAGTGAGTCCACCTTTCCGATATCCGCAACTATGAAGGTATCAGGATTCTTGACCTCCTGAGCTAGTAGTTGAGTGACTGCCATAAGACTCATAACCAGAACCGCAACTACTAACAGCCATCCTACTTCTTTTGTTCTCAATGGTAACCTCCTTTTCGGGGATTTTATTGCCAAACTTATTTTTGTATTTGACCTAGTTTTATCACCCCCTTCCAGTGAGACCCCTATCTTTGAACTCTCCTTCTTGTTTGACAAAGGTTTCGCTTTTGTTGTCCCGACTTGCTTAATAATGCCCTTTGACCGTCCATGAAGAATGCTTGTGCCTGACTATAATAATACTGTCCCCACAAGAAGTCAAGCTGATATCCATCAGGACTTTCCCTCAAAATCTACCTAAAATCCCGAGCTTTGCCACACAAAAAATCCTTTCCACTTCATCATCTTTTCAATTCCTCTTAATTTCAGCACCTTGGGAAAAAGATATGAAATTTCAGGGAATTTCCAGTTAATTCGAGGGCTTGATTTTTCTGACGATTCCATTAAAATTGTGATTGAATTAAGAATTTGTGGTAAAAAATTGTGGGGGGATGTAGCTCAGTGGGTAGAGCACTTGCCTCGCATGCAAGAGGTCGGGGGTTCGAATCCCCCCATCTCCACTAACCTTAGCTTTATTTGACACGCAGCAGGAGCTTTTCATGGTCTATCAGGTTCTGGCGAGGAAATGGCGTCCCCAATTGTTTGAAGA
>JBHIAL010000059.1:0-7064 GCA_046758525.1 bacterium | reverse complement strand
GTCATCGTGGCGCTTCTGCTTGCCGGTGGTGCCAACGCTCATTGGTAAGAAGAGAGGGCGCTAATACATTTAAATAAGGAGAGAGTGAACCGTGCCAGATCTTCCTAAGAAGGTGTGGATATACGTAGGGATTGTTGTCGCAGCCGGAGGGGGTCTCTTATGTTACTGGACGCTTAACATTACGCCAAGTGGGGGTGTATTAAAGGGATTTCTTTTCTGGACAATTCTGGTGATAGTGGTTGAATCCCTGCCCATTCCATTACTATATGGTGGTTTTATCACTCTTGGCTTTCCGGTGGTTTATGCTGCTCTTCTGGTTTACGGACCCGGAATCGGTAGCTGGGTAGCTATATGTGGTACAGTGATAGGGGTTGGACGGACTCAGAGACAACCGTGGTATCGAATGTTGTTTAATGCTGCCCAGCTTACTCTCTCCATATCGGTGGCCTGGGTTATTTTCCGACAAACGGGTGGGATGCTTGTCACCACTGATTCAATTGGTCATGTTCTTCCAGTAATACCCTCGGTACTGGCTTATTTTGTGGTTAACACATTTTCAGTACAGATTGCTCTTGCTCTGCAGCAGAACGCTTCTCCTTTGAAAATGTGGCTGGTTAACTTCAAATGGACTGCTCCGAATTATCTGGCTCAAACTCCCATCGCCTTTTTAATGGCGGTGATATACAGGCAGATAACATGGTGGGGTGTTCTCTTTCTCTTTTTGCCTCTGTATATTGCTCATTACGCATACAAGCTGTACACGGATCTTCGCAGGGAACACCTGGACATTATCCAAGCTCTGGCCACGGCTATCGAAGCAAGAGATCCTTATACAGAAAAACATTCCAAAAGGATGTCAGAGTACGCTGCTGCCGTGGCCAGAGAATTAGGACTGTCCGAGGAAAGAGTACAGACCATTAGATACGCTTCCATACTGCATGACATTGGCAAAATCGGCATTAATGATAGGATTCTCGCTAAACCCAGGCCGCTCACAGAAGAGGAATATTTAAAGGTGAGAGAGCATTCCAGTATCGGGACGGATATACTTTCCCAGATCAGCTCATTCAGGAAGGCTTCCAAACTGGTATATTATCATCACGAGAGGTACAATGGTGAAGGATATCCTGAAAAATTGAGAGGAGAGGATATTCCAATAGGGGCTAGAATCCTTGCTGTGGTGGATGCCTACGATGCCATGACTTCCAAGAGACCTTACCGTTCGGCTTATCTTCCCCAAAGAGCCGTAGCTGAACTCAAGAAAAAGATGGGCACCCAGTTCGATGAAAAGGTGGTGGAAGCCTTCCTTAAAGTCTTAAATCAAAATGTTACTTGACGTATTGGTTATCTCTTTAATAATTGGGCTGTTGCGAGGGGGAAAGCTAACCAGACTAGCCAATCTTCCTCTAAGGAGAATAGAGTTAATAATACTACCATTCCTGATCCAGTATGCTCTGGTCTATTTTGGGGGGCGAGGCTCAAGGTTACTGGAAAGCTGGGGAGTATATCTTTACATATTTTCTTACTCATTACTGGTGGTGGCGATCTGGTATAATAAACATATAAGAGAGATGAAGATTTTAGGAGCCGGAATTGTTATTAATTTTATAGTCATTCTCGCCAACGGTGGTGAGATGCCGGTCTCAGTGGATGCTCTTTCTCGGGCAGGACTGCTCAATATTTTACCTCTCTTGAAGAGCAAAGCCTATGTCATACATACCGTGTTAACCGAGAGCACGCGGCTAAAATTTCTGGCAGATGTCATACCTTTGCCGCCTCCCTATCCTAGACCCCGGGTTCTGGGTGTAGGGGACATAATTATGGCCGTAGGTCTTTTTGTCTTGATTCAGCGGGGGATGCTGAAAAATCATAAGGAAAGACTAGCTTAGGGCTCAGAATCTGTTTAGCCAACCTAGGCTTATCATCACTCACATCTTCCGTTCCTTTAACCAAAGTATAGCTACCAGAAACTGACATTGCTTTATTATCCACAGCACAGCTGCCTTTTCGTTAACCAGATGATGAGAAAACTCATCGGACCTTTTGGTTCCCAATCCCATGTTATTCACTCACCTTACTTCTTCCAGCACCAAAAAACCAGTAAATTTACGGCGTAATGTGGCTACTAGTAGTCAATTTCGAACAATACGACAAATGAGTTGGTAAATTTTTGGATAGCGGCTTGGACTACTCCTCACTTTTGGGAAAAGCTCTCCGCTTGAGGTCCTGTTTTTAGTAAAATCAGGCATTTATCCTTGACACATTGGGACCGAGATGTAATATGTGCTTGGTGGTTTGACAACCCCCTATTTTTTACTATATTTTAAGGTAAGTGAGTAAATACTCAGTGAATCCCGTCATCGCGAGCGAAGCAATCTCGGTAGTCGCAGGCTTTAGCCTGCGTTTATGCGCACCCTAAAGGGTGCGGCTACTCGCAGTCAACAACATAGAACGTCCTTCACTGGTATATTTGCGTAAGTGAGGTTTATTTTAAATGGAAACGGGATCTCCAAGACAGACTCTGAGACAAAAGACCTCGCAGGTCTTAAGACAAAAACAGATTGGGAGAATAAAGCTGGGTCAGCTCTTTTCCCTCCCCGAGGCCGAGTTTAGGAAATTAATTAAAGAATTAGAAAATGATCCTCTATTTAAGGAATTAATCCATAAATGGAAAGTTGTAAGTTATCGAAAATTTACCGGGGTCCGGCTTCCTTCCTCGGTTGAGCTTAAGGAAGATCTTATTTTTTCCTCAGATACTTTTGATCTGGAAAGCTTGCTTTACCGGAATCCCAAAACTGTGCCCCTTCTTCAAAAAATTGGGCAATTAATAGGAAAAGATCGTTTTAATAAGCTTTTACATGGCCGGGCAAGCATTGGTGAAATTGAGCGCGAGTGTCGGCTAACTGCCAAGGAAACAGAGATTTTCAAAGACTTCTTAAATAGGTTTGAGTTAGAAAAGCTCACCAGTGGTGGTTCAATTTCCTCTATCGAAAGCATCCCTTCTTCCTCCGCCAGAACTTTCAAAATAGCCTCCATCGAAAGAGAAGGGGATGAGCTTGTAATCTATCCTCATCTGAAAGAAGATTATCTAGTTAAAGGTAAATACTCTATTAACTATGAGCGGTATGAAGAGCTTTATCGAAAGAGAAATCTTGCTCCGGAAATACTTAACCGGACCTCTAAGATTTTTAAAATGTTAAATCTGGTTAATCGAAGAACTACCACTATCTATCAGATTATTTACCACATAAAAGAAACTCAATCTGATTATCTTTACTCGGGAGATATGGGCAGGCTCCGACCCCTAACCCGACGAGAGCTGGCTAGAAGAATAGGAGTACATCCCAGCTCAATTACCAGAGTTATGGCCGATAAAAGTATCGGTACTCCTCAGAGGAAAGAACTGCCTCTTAAGTTTTTCTTTCCTTCCCAGAAGGAGATTACCAAAAGTTACCTCCAGGATTTAATGGAAGAAGAAAAGATCCTCCTTCAGGATAATCGTCTCCCCCGTCCCTATAGTGATGTGGTAATAAAGGGAAGGCTCTACCGAGATTACCATATCGCCATCTCCCGCCGGGCCGTGGCAAAATATAGAAAGGAGCTAAAAATACCAGCATCGAGTCGGAGGCGAAAAGAGATCCTTTTAGCCAATGAGATGTAGATGTTAGATTTTACCGGATGTATGGTAGTAGGGGGGTTAATTTTGTCCTTGGGTGGATGGGTTTATTTTAAAAATCCCCGCTCTTCCATAAATAAAATTTTTTTTCTTTTGGCGATCTCGGCTTCGATCTGGGTCGTGAGCTGTCTCCTGGAAAACCAGAGTTTTGCTCCCTATCTCACCAATTTACTCTTGAGAATAGAGTTTACTGCTGGCTCCATCACTGTTTATTTTTTTCTCTTGTTCTGTCTAAGTTTTCATGAGGTTCATCTGAGGTCTTCCCCCCCTGGAAAGATCTTAGTTTTTTTGCCTACGGCGGTTTTTGCCCTGCTCCCCTTTTCCGATTTGATCATCACCCAGATTAGATTTTATGACGGTGGTATTCGTTTTGAGATGGGGCCCCTATTTACTCTCTATGTAGCCTATTTACTTATATACGTGGGAGCCGGGTGTCTCGATTTAGTTTTAAAATATCGAAAATTTCAGGGCATCAAAAAGATGCAAACTTTTTACCTTTTATTTGGCCTCTTGCTCACCGCTCTGGTTGCCTTGCCCCTGAATCTATTCTTTCGCTCAGAATTTCCCCTAAGAATATCTGGAGCCGGAAGTTATGGATTTCTTTTCTTTATTACCTTTACCACCTATGCTATCCTCAAATACCGCTTTATGGACATCCGGGTGGTTATCAGACAGACAACCGTTTACCTAGCCTGTTTACTTCTCATTCTTCTCCTCGGTCTTTTTCTCTGGTTTCCTCTGGATAGTTACTTTTCCCTTCCGCCTCTTATTAATCTTTCTCTTATCTTGCTTTGTGGGGTGGTTGTTTTCCAACTGGTTCAGAGCCATATTCAAAGAATTGCCAATCGATACCTTTTCTCCAGCCTCTATTGCACCCAGAAGACTGTAAAATCTCTCTCTCAAAAACTAACCACTCTTATGGACTTAGAAAAACTGGTCTCGGTGATCCTTAGAACCATAATAGAGTTTTTGGGGTTAGATAAGGCAGGAATTCTTCTACGAAGGGGAACCTCCAGCTATTATCGGAGCGAGAAACTCATGGGGTTTAAAGCAAAAGATTTATCTTTAAAGACAAGCAATTTTTTGATTCGTCACTTAAAGAAAACAAGATCTTTCGAAATCAATGAAGAGATAACTCTGAAAATCAAAGAGACCTTCCCTGAAGAAAAGACCTCTCAATTGATCCAACTGAAGGAGGAAATGAGGAAGATAGAGGCTGAGGCATGCCTTCCCTTACTGAGTAAAGGAGAGCTAGTGGGCCTTCTCCTTCTGGGTAAAAAAATTTCCGGCAGACCCTATTCTAAGCAGGAATTAGAACTTCTCCAGACCCTGGCTGACCAAGCAGCCCTGGTCTTTGAGAATGTCAGACTTTATGAGGAGGTCAAAAAATCTTTATTCGAAAGAACCAATCTGCATGAGATACTACTCTCTATTAGCTCCCTCTTTGATGTGGCTAAGATTCTTAAGTTAATTGTCAGAGGTGCCATCAGATTTACCAGGAGCCAGAGATCAGTCATCATGGTTCTAGACAAGAAAAAAGGAGAAGTGCATCAGGCTGCTATGGAAGCACCCGGTCCTGAGTTCTCTTATCCGATCAAGGGTGCCAGACCTAATGGTCTTGCCTGGAGGACAATCAAGGAGAAAAAATCCTTCCTGGTTAAGGTACCGGTGGTTAGTGGCCCACTCACGCAGTCCAATGGTAAGGCAAAGGAAGTTCGAGCCGTGCTTAGTCTTCCCCTTAGGGGTCAGGAAGATGTTCTGGGAGCTTTGATAGCGAGTAGTTCATCTTCTCATTCTTTTAGCAAAGAGGAGGTACAGATTCTTTCTATCTTAGCTGATCAGGCGGCCATTGCTATTGAAAAGGCCCGGTTGATTGATGATCTAGAACGGGCCCGAGAAGAGCTTCAAAATTGGGGTAAGGAACTGAGTCAAAAAGTCAAAGAAAAAACTGAGGAATTAAAGCAGAGCCAGGCTCAGCTGTTCCAATCAGAAAAATTAGCGGGCATAGGACAACTTGCTGCCGGAATCGCTCATGAGATAAGAAATCCTCTGGGGATTATGGCTACCTCGCTTTATTATCTAAACGATGTTCTGCCCCAAAAAAAGGAGGATGTGAAGAGGCATTTTCAAATCATGGAGGCAGAGATAAACCGATGCGAGACCATAATTAATAATCTTTTGGAGTTTTCTCGCAGGTCCGACCAGGAACTTGAGCTAATTGATGTCAACCAGCTATTAAACATTACCTTATCCTTGGTTGAAAAAGACCTTTTCGTTAAAGATATTAAGCTAACTAAAGAGTTGGAGCAGAATCCTACTATTAGAGCAAATGCGGATGAGATAAAACAGGTTTTTTTAAACCTGATCCTCAATGCTACTCAGGCCATGCCCCACGGGGGGAGATTGGAGATAGCAACTTCTATCATGCAGAACAAGCGGGTGAGAATAAAAATCGCCGATTCTGGGATGGGCATTCCTGGAAAGCAGCTTTCCAAGATTTTCGATCCTTTCTTCACCACCAAAGCACCGGGAGAGGGAACCGGGCTAGGTCTAACTCTGGTTCATGCTATTATTGAAAGATCCGGAGGAACCATTCAAGTAGAAAGCCGGGAGGATAAAGGCACTACTTTTATCATTGAATTTCCTACCCTTGATGACAGTCTCTAATCTCTAAGGAGGAGATTAATGCCTCGACCAGCCAAGATTCTCATAGTTGATGATGAAGTTAATTTGCTTCAGTCCTTGAGCGATGTTTTAAAAAAAAAGGGATACCTGGTGGTTACCTCCCAAAATGGATTAGAGGCAATGGAAAAGCTCAAAGAAAGATATTTCAATATTGCCATCGTTGATCTTAAAATGCCGAAAATGGGAGGAATGGAGCTCCTGGAAGTGATGAGGGAAAGATATCCTCAAACTCTGGTGGTGATCCTGACCGGGTACGCTACCATTAAAAGTGCGGTGGATACTATGAAGAAGGGAGCCTACGATTATCTAGTTAAGCCCTTTAGCCCCGATGAGGTTCTATTAATTGTTAATAAAATCATGGAGGAAGAAAGCCTCAGGGAGGAGAATAGATTCCTGCGGGCCGAATTGGAGAAAAAAGGAGAGATTATCACTCAGAACCAGGAAATGTGCAGGTTAAAGGATCTGATAAAGCAGGTAGCCAGAACTGAGGCTACTGTTTTAATCACCGGGGAAACCGGAACGGGGAAGGAACTGGTGGCCCGGGCCATCCATCAGGGGAGCCCTCGCAAAAGAAATTTATTTGTTGAGGTAAATTGTGCTGCCCTGGCCGAGGGAGTCCTGGAGAGTGAGCTCTTCGGCCATGAGAGGGGAGCCTTTACTGATGCTTACACCCAGAAAAGAGGTAGATTTGAACTGGCCGATG
>JBHIAL010000058.1:0-7129 GCA_046758525.1 bacterium | reverse complement strand
AGAAGAAGGAAGAGAAATGAGGATATAAAACCTCATAAAAACGAGCAGAAACAACGAGCGAATATTTATAGGTAAAGAACCAGGTTGGTATCTTTCTCTTTCAAAGTATCTCTAGACTTTGCTCAACTCTTTCTTTAAAAAATCGATCATCTTCACTGGTGTAGGGTCAACTTTTTGGGCTATAGCTAAATAAAAACTCACCCAGTCTCCTATATATATTGCCGATAGGACTCTGGCTAACTTATTTTTCCCTTCTGTCCAGATTTCAGCCCATTTTACTTTTCTCTTTTTTATTATGGATTGAGTAACTTCAATTCTTTTTTTAATTTTTTCTGCCTCGCTATGATCTCGAATGAAAATAGGGTAAAATCGCTTTAAATCTATCTCTCCTTCCCCTCCCCATCCCACAATCTCATTATGGTTAAGTTCGGGAAAAACGTCCCAGGCCGCCAAGATTTTACTATTTTCATTAAACTGGGTCTTTAACCTGTGGGCAACCACATCTGTCTTTCCTTCCACCCCGTACACGAGAGGTATTTTCCCCAAGAGCTCTTGTGCAAGGGATTTAGCCAGATTTTTGCTCAATGGGACTTCTGGACGACATCTCTTCCTCACTTCACCCAAAACTTGGAGTAACTGGCCATAATTTTGAGGTTCTACCCATTTTAGTCTCTCTAAGATCCTGAGCATGGGAATAGATAGATAACCAATAGTTGTGCGAGGGGGCATCCCAGAAGGAACAATTAGGCATGGTACTTCATCCTGTTTACTTAAATCCTTTAACTCACCCCCACTACAAATGGAAACAAGAAAAGCCCTCCTTCTCTTGCACTCCTCATAAGCCGAAAGAGTTTCCTCGGTGTTTCCTGAATAACTCACAATGAAGACTAAGGTCTCTTCATCTACCAGTCGAGGCAAGCCATAATTCCGGTTGATAAAAATTGGTATTTTCAATTTTTGAAAAAGGAGCGTCTTTAATATATCGCCTCCTATAGCTGATCCACCCAGCCCACAGACTACAGTCTTTTTTAATTGGCGTGGAGTTTGAGAGAAAAGGGGTAAGTTATCTCCCAGCCTAATTGCCTGCCGGCACTGAAGAGGGAAATCAAATAAGAGTTTCCACATTTTGCTTCTGTCAATTTTTTTTAGTAGTTCCAAATCATCCCACATCTTAGCTTCCTTTTAAGATTCTTTTAATTTTCTTGGATAGCTTCCGCTGGGCAAATCTTCTGGCTTCGTATGAGGTGGAGAATTTCAAAAGCTCTGAGGCCACCTTTTGTGTCTCCTCCCAGGTTACCCCCCGAATAATTTTTTTTATCTCTAGAAGAGAAGTGGGGGCTACACTAAATTCATCTACTTCCAGCCCCAGAAGAACCAAGACAAATAGCGGATCACTGGCCATCTCTCCACAGGCTCCCACCCAAATGCCTTCACGATGAGCGCATTTTATTATATTGTCGATCAACCTCAAGATAGTTGGGTGCAGAGGCTGGTAAAGATAGGCTACCTTCTCATTTACCCGGTCCACTGCCAGGCTGTATTGTATTAAATCATTCGTCCCCAGGCTAAAGAAATCAACCTCTTTAGCCAGAAGATCAGCTATTATAGCGGCCGAAGGGACTTCGATCATTGCTCCTACCTCCATATCCTCCGAAAAAGGAGTTCCCTCTCTTTTTAGTTCTCTTTTTACTTCAGACAGAATTACCTTGGCCTTCTCGATCTCCTCCACCCCAGAGATCATGGGGTACATAATTTTTACCTTGCCAAAGGAGCCAGCTCTCATGATAGCCCTTAGCTGAACTTTAAAGATGTCTACTTTTTCTAAACACAGTCTTATGGCCCTCCAGCCCATAAAGGGGTTTATTTCGGAAGGAACAGGAAAATGAGAGAGAAATTTATCTCCTCCCAAATCTAATGTTCTAATAATCACTGTATTGGGAGCTGCCTTCTCAGCTACTGTTTTATAAGCTTGCATCTGTTCCTCCTCACTGGGCAAAGTTTCTCTATTCATATAAAAATACTCGGTTCTGTATAATCCTACCCCTTCCGCTCTATCCCTTAAGGCAATATCTATCTCTTCCGGACCTGCGATATTAACTGCTAATTCTACTTCTCGGCCATCGAGGGTCTGAGGCGGTAAAGATCTCAAAGTCTCCAGTTTTCTTTGGTAAGAGAGAAACTCTTTCTGACTTCTTTTATATCGTTCTATTTGCTTGGAAGTGGGATTAACAATTACCTTTCCTTCATTTCCATCGAGGATGATTACCGAGCCCGGCTTAACTCTCTGGGTTATGTCTCTCAGCCCTACTACGGCAGGAATCTGCAATGAGCGAGCCATAATAGCAGTATGAGATGTTCTTCCTCCAATATTGGTGGCAAAACCCAATATTTTATCTTTCTGCATAGCCACAGTGTCTGAGGGAGCAAGATCGTAGGCCACCAATATTATTTTTTCCTCCAGATGAGAGAGAGTCAAAGTTGGTCTCTTTAGAAGGTTAGCCAGGACTCGCTCGACTATATCCTCTACATCTCTGAATCTTTCCTTAACAAACCCAGCCTGAGCAGAGGCGAACTTTGCTGGAAAAGCTTTGAAAGTATTTCTAAGAGACGCCTCGGCATTCAATCTTTGTTTCCTTATTCTATCTATGGTAGCCTCGATAAGAAGTGGATCTTCCAATATTAATAGATGAGCCTGGAAAATGTATGATTCCTTTTCTCCTATGGTCTTCTTTACTCTTTTTTTTATCTCCTCCAGTTCCTTTTTTGATTCTTCCACCGCTTCTCTAAATCTTTTTATTTCAGCGTCAACTTCTTCTTCTTTGATTTTATATTCAAGTATACAAACATTCTCCTTCTCCAGGATGTATGCTCTTCCCATAGCAATTCCAGGAGAAGCAGCTATTCCCTTAGGCATAAACCTCCTCCATGGCTTGATACAATTTTAAGACCTCACCCGCAAGATAAACCGAGCCGGTAACACAGATTAAATCCTGAGAGGTAGCTATGGAGCAAGCATAGTGAATGGCGTCTTGCACTTTTTGCTTAATTATTACCCCTTCCCAGCCGAATTTACTAATTCTTCTTTTTATTGAGACTGGTTCAAGAGCTCTGCAACTGTTTATCCCGGTAAGAATAACTCTGTTCCTCCAGCCACAAAGAGACCTTCCTATTCCCTCCACATCTTTGTTCTTAAGAATACCAACAACAAAGATAATCCCTTTTTTAGGGAAGACTTCTTCTAGACATTTTGAGAGTGCTTCTGCTGAAGCCTGATTATGAGCGCAGTCTAGGATGAGAAGCGGTGAGGTTGAGAGGACTTGAATTCTCGCTGGCCATTTTACTTTTCTTAATCCTGCAGCAACAGCCTCTCTTCGAATAAAAATTCCATAGTCCTTGAGTAAATCTATTGTCCCTATAGCTGTAGCTGCGTTTATGGCCTGATGCTCACCCAGAAGAGGAAGAAATAAGTGCCCATGATTTCCTCCAGCCATTCTTACTTGTATTATCTGGCCTCTGGGGCTCACTTTTATTCTTTCAAACGAAACCTCTTTTCCCACTCGATACATGGTAGCTTTCTTTTCTTTACAAACCTCTTCAATTACCTTCAATACTGGTCTAGGCTGGGGAGAGATGACAACTTTCGATTTTTCCTTAATGATGCCGGTTTTTTCTCTGGCTATGGAAACCAAGTCTTTTCCCAGTTCTATAGTATGATCCAAGCTTATCTGTGTAATAACCGCTACTAGAGAATTAGCCACATTAGTGGCATCTAGTCTTCCTCCTAATCCCACCTCAAGAACAGCGAGATCTACTTTTTTATAAAGAAAATAAAGAAGAGCAACTGCAGTATAAATCTCGAAAAAAGTCGGAGGCGAAGGAGGGGAAAAGATTTCTAGCTTCGATTTTATCTCGGAGACAAAAAAAGCGAGTTCTTTTTTCCCAATTAATTGGTTCCCTATTCTTATCCTTTCCCGTGGATTAACCAGGTGAGGAGAGGTGAATAATCCGACCTTGAAACCCCCCTCCTTCAAGATAGAACTGACCATAGCAGCGGTGGAGCCTTTACCCTTTGTGCCAGCGATATGAATGATTTTTAAATGCTGATGAGGATTTCCTACCAGTTTTAAAATGTATCTTGTTCTCTCGAGATTTAAGAACTTTTTATGGTAAGGGAAATTTCCCTTTTTCTCATAATTAATCAAAGAATCTAGATATATTAATGCTTCTCTGTAGGAGAGCATGGAATTTTTATTTCAAATCCTCATAAATGGGAAATTGCTGACAGAGCTCTCTTACCCAACCTCTGATTTTTTTTCTCAGGTTTCGATCCTCTGGACTTGATAGTATTTTATTTATCCACCCTCCAATTAGCTGCATCTCAGGCTCTCTCATTCCTCTGGTAGTAAGAGCAGGAGTCCCCGGTCTTATCCCCGAGGTTATAGAAGGCGGTTGGGGATCAAAAGGGATGCTATTTTTGTTAACCACGATGCCTGCTTCTTCCAAAATAGTGGCCGCTTTATCACCTGTTAGCCCTTTTTTTTGCAGGTCAACCAGTATAAGATGAGTATCGGTGCCACCGGAGACCAGTCTTAGCTCATCTTCCCTTAAGGTCTTGGCTAACGCCTTGGCGCTGGAGATAATCTGATCCTGATATTCTTTGAATTCAGGTTTTTCCGCTTCCTGAAAACATACCGCTTTTGCGGCTATGGTATGCATGAATGGCCCCCCCTGAGTACCAGGAAAAATAGCTCTATCTATCCGAGAGGCAAGGTTTTGGCGACAGATGATCGCTCCTCCGCGGGGACCCCGCAGAGTTTTCTGGGTGGTGGTAGTGACTACATCAGCATAAGGAACAGGATCCGGATGTAGACCAGCAACAATCAAGCCTATTATGTGAGCTACGTCAGCCATAAGATAGGCTCCCACCTCATCGGCAATTCTCCTCCAGTAAGAGTAATCTATAGCCCGCGGATAAGCGCTAGCTCCCACTATTATCAATTGAGGACGGCAATTTTCAGCTATAGCCTGAATTTCTTCGTAATTAAAGGTCTCCGATTCTCTATCCACTCCGTAACTGACGACCCGATAATGAGTATGAGGTAAAGTTGCCCTATTTCCATGGGAAAGATGCCCTCCGTGGGACAAATTTAAGGATAAAATAGTATCTCCCGGATTAAGCAAAGCCTGATAGACAGCTATATTAGCCTGTGTTCCTGAATGAGCCTGTACATTCACATGCTCAGCTTTAAAGAGTTTTTTTGCCCGGGAAATGGCTAGCTCCTCAATCTCATCTATAAACCTACAGCCCTGATAATGTCGTCTGCCGGGATATCCTTCCGCATATTTATCAATCAAGACCGAACCTTCCGCTTCTAAGACTGCCTTACTGGGATAATTTTCTGACGGGATAAGAGTTAAACTGTTTTGCTGACGCTGAAGTTCCTGCTTAAGAATCTCATTAACCTCGGGGTCAATTTGAGCCAATGAAATAGGCATGGAGCTCTCCTTTAATGTTTAAAATGTCTCATCCCGGTGAACATCATAGCCATTCTATATCTATCGGCAGCCGCAATTATCTCTTGGTCTCGCAAGGAACCACCTGGTTGAATTAAGGCAGTTATCCCTGACTTTCCTGCCTCCTCTACTGCATCAGGAAAAGGGAAAAAGGCATCCGAGGCTAAGCATGCACCCCTAGCTCTATCACCAGCCTTCCCAATGGCAAGCCTAGAGGAATCTACCCGACTCATCTGTCCTGCTCCCACTCCAACCACTGTTTTATCTTTAGACAGAACGATGGCATTAGATTTCACGTGTTTACAGACTGTCCAGGCAAATAAAAGTTCATCCTGCTCCTTTTGAGTGGGAATTCTTTTAGTAACTGTTCTCAGATTACTGGGAAAGTAGGTTTCTTCATCCCTTTCCTGAAAAAGAATTCCACCTCGTACTCCTTTTATCTCGTAACCAGTCTTTCCTCTGACTAAAAAGCCATTGACTTTTAGAACACGTAGGTTCTTTCCCCATTTTTGCCCGGTTTTCAAGATTTCTAGAGCCTTGTCTTCATAGTCAGGGGCAATTATGGCTTCAATAAATTTATCGGATGAAGCTATTTCCCCGGCAGTGGGAGCATCCACTATCTTATTTAATCCAATTATGCTTCCGAAGGCTGATACAGGATCCCCACTATAGGCTTTTTTAAAAGCCTCTTGAAGGTGAGAGGCGCAGCCTACACCACAGGGATTGGTATGTTTTATTACCACGACTGCCGGTTCTCTAAATTCTGATACCATGGCTAAAGCGGCATCTAGATCCAAAAGATTATTAAAGGACAGGTCTTTCCCCCAAAGTTTTTCAGTAGAGGAAAGACTTGGCCGAGTCTCGATCCATTCTCGGTAAAAGGCAGCCTCCTGGTGAGGGTTTTCCCCGTACCTCAGATTTTTTTGTTTCTTAAAGCTCAAATTTATTATATGAGGGAATTTTTTTCCGGTTTCTTTTTCCAAGTAATGTGCAATAAGGGCATCGTATGCACTGGTCTCCTGGAAGACCCTCATAGCTAAATTAAGACAGGTGACCTCGCTGAGAGAGCATCTATTTTCTTCTAACTCCTTGAGGATCTGGGGGTATTGATCAGGGCTGGTCACTGCTGCCACATGGGGGAAATTCTTAGCTGCCGCCCGAAGCATAGTAGGCCCTCCAATGTCAATGTTTTCTCTGGCCTCTTTTAGACCCACCTTATCTTTCTGCACAACCTTTTGGAAAGGATAGAGGTTTACTACCACCATGTCGATAAGTTCAATACCGTATTGCTTTACTTCTCTCATCTGATCAGGGGCATCCCTTACAGCTAAAAGAGCTGCATGAATCCTGGGGTGCAGGGTTTTAACTCTTCCACCGAGCATAGCTGGACTATGGGTATATCTTGATACCTCCCTCACCCGTATTCCAGCTTCTCTAAGAGCTCGTGCTGTACCCCCGGTGGAAAGAATCTCTATTCCTAATTTGGTCAATCCTTTAGCAAAGTCGACTATTCCTTCCTTATGGAAGACACTGATAAGGGCTCTTTTGATCTCAGGCATTTTATCTTTCTCGAATTCCGATAATTCAATATAGCAAAATATTTTGTTACGTCAAG
>JBHIAL010000057.1:0-7159 GCA_046758525.1 bacterium | reverse complement strand
GGCTCAAAGAAAGTGGTGGATTATACCAGTTATGGCATGAAGAACATGGTGAGGCCGGAGATAATGGCTCTGAGAAAGAGCGGTGGTCTTGTCTCTTTGGAGATAATGGATACATCAGGAAAGTTATTCGCTACTGCTAAGTCAGCAGGAGAGTTATTTACCGCTAGCCAGGAAGGTGTAGAGGAAAGCAAGGTGGATGAGTATTTAGTGCAGAGGGTATTAAACGGTAAGTCTGAAGTATATCTTGATGATAGAGGTTCTAAGATTGGTATCTGGGCAATTGTACCTCTTGAAAAGTTTAACGAGATAATCGGCATGATGCAAGCGAGTTATCTCTTAGATCAGAGTTTTATAGAGGAGTTGAAGAAGATAACCACGGCCGATATCTCTCTATTTACAGGAGAGGAACTGTCGCTAACTACTTTACCCTCAGAAAGCTTTTCTTTAAAACCTGAGCTATTAAATGAGATGTTGTCAAAGGAAAGGAAATTAGTGGATAATATGGTTATTGCTAATGAATTCTACAAGATTGGGTTAACTCCTTTACTGAGGAAAGACGGTACTCTTTTGGGTATGATAATGGTCAGCTTATCCAAAAGAGGTATGATAAGTTTAGCCAGTCAGGCAAGGAATAGGCTGTTAATAATTGGTGGTCTGGGGGTTTTTCTAGCTGTATTTCTAGGCTACCTTATAGCCGAGCATCTTATTTCTCGACCTATCTCAAAGCTTGTAAGAGGAGCTGCTGCCATCTCTGCGGGGGATCTGAACCAGAAGATCATTATCGATACGCAAGACGAGATAGGTGTCCTTGCCGGAACTTTCAATGAGATGAGGAAAAAACTGCGGGAGGCTCATAGAAAGCTAGAGAATAGAATAGAGCTAGTTAATAAGGAACTGGAGGAATCTAATAAGGAGCTAGAAAGAGCCAACAAAGAGTTAGAGAAAACTAACAAAGAGAATCTCGAGCTTTATGAGAAGGTAAAACAGTTTAACAAGGAATTAAAACGAGAAATAGCGCTGGCTACCAAAGAGTTAGAAGAAAGCAATCGAAAGTTAATCTACCTCAATGAATATAACGATAATATCTTAAGATGTATGAATAGCGGGGTTATGGTTATGGACCTGGATGGTAAAATAACCACACTTAACGCAGTAGGAGAGAGGATCTTAAATCTATCGTCGGAGGAGCTAAAGGACGTCTCCCTTCACGACATAAAACGAATAGAGGGATTAAGCAGGCTTTTAGCTAAGACTCTCAAGACAGAAAAGACATATGTGGGTCATGAGGTAACCATCCAGATGCTGGATAAGAATCCAGGTAATAAAATGATCCCTCTGCAGGTAAGCACTTCGGTGCTAAGAGATAATAATCATAGAGCATTGGGAGTTATTGCTGTCTTTAGGGATATTTCTCAGATTAAGCAATTAGAAGAACAATTGCAGCGTTCGAAGAAATTAGCTGCTCTGGGAGAGATGTCCGCGGGAGTAGCACATGAAATACGGAATCCTCTAGGAGTGATTAAGAGTTCTGCTCAAATGTTACGCGACGAATTTAAACCGGTAGAGACTAGAGGTGAATACCAGGAATTGACTACCTTTATCATAGAGGAAGTAAATCGGCTAAATAGAGTAATCACCGAGTTCTTAAGTTTTGCTCGGCCTACTCCTCCAAATCTACAAAGGGTTAATATTAATGAGATCATAGACAAAACCATCCAGTTAATAGCCAGCCAGGAAAAAGTCACTCCCGATGTAAAGATTAAGGTAGAGACTAGTAAGAATCTACCTGTGCTGATGGGCGATCCTGAGCAAATCATTCAAGCGTTATTAAACATAGTTCTAAATAGCTTACAGGCAATGCCTGATGGAGGAGAACTGAGGATTGCTGTTAGGGGTGCAGATGATGCTGAAGAAAAATATCCCGCCTCTCTCATCCAGATCCAGATTACTGATACTGGAGAAGGCATTCCTGTTTCAATTCGAGATAAGATTTTCAATCCGTTTTTTACTACTAAGGAAGAAGGGAGTGGTCTGGGATTAGCCATAGCCCATAAAATTATAGAAAATCATAAGGGGTTTATTGAAGTGGAGAGTGAGGTAAGAAAAGGGACTACCTTTAAAATTTTTCTGCCGCTGGCTGCTTAGTTACAGAAATGGAGATGATTTCCATGCCAAAGGGTAAGATATTAGTAGTGGATGATGAGGTAAAGATGCGCCGAGTGCTTCAAATGATATTACAAAAAGAAGGATATGAGATTGTTACGACCAGGGATGGAAGAGAAGCTCTCCAGAAAGTAGAAGAAGAAAGTTTCGATTTGGTGCTTACAGATATGAAAATGCCCGGTTTAAGTGGCCTAGATTTATTAAAGAGAATCAGGGAGAGCGATGAAGAAATACCGGTGATTATGATTACTGCTTACGGAACAGTGGAAACGGCAGTAAAAGCAATGAAAGAAGGAGCTCATGATTATTTATTGAAGCCGTTTGAAAAAGATGAAATGAAAATAATTGTAGCTAATGCTCTCAAGATGAAAACCTTGGTCAGGGAGAATAGATACCTCCGAGGAGAATTAGAAGAAAAATACAAGTTGGATAATGTTATAGGCAAGAGTTCTCAGATGCAAGAGATATACAAGATACTAAGAGAGGTAGCCAACACTAAGGCTACTGTTCTTATCCAAGGAGAAACCGGTACTGGGAAAACGCTAGTGGCACGGGCCCTTCATTTTAATAGCTCCAGAAAAGAGAAACCCTTTATTCATGTAAACTGCGCTGCTCTCCCAGAAGGTCTTTTGGAGAGTGAATTGTTTGGGCATGTTAAAGGCGCCTTCACCGATGCTGTAGCTAATAAACTGGGTAAGTTTGAGCTGGCCAATGCGGGCACTATTTTCTTGGATGAGATTGTTGAGTTAAGTCCCACGCTGCAAGTCAAATTACTAAGGGTACTACAGGAAAAAGAATTTGAGCAGGTAGGCGGTATAAAAACTATTAAGATAGATGTGAGGGTAATAGCAGCCACTAATCGTGATGTAAAGAAAGTACTGGAGGACGGTTCACTTAGGGAAGACTTGTACTATCGCTTAAATGTGGTCTCTATCAACATACCCCCTCTACGTGAACATAAAGAGGATATTCCCCTTTTAGTGGAGTATTTTTTACAAAAGTTTAATCGAGAGTCAGGCAAAAATATAAAGGGAGTTTCTCCTCGGGCTATGGATATGTTGAT
Organism: bacterium; assembly: GCA_046758525.1. Taxonomy (GTDB): domain Bacteria; phylum Aerophobota; class Aerophobia; order Aerophobales; family AE-B3A; genus AE-B3B. The sequence continues at coordinate 3,933 of JBHIAL010000057.1, read as the reverse complement.
GAGCTATAATTGGCCGGGTAATGTAAGAGAGGTAGAGAATGTCATAGAGCGTGCAGTTATCCTTAGCTCTAAAGATATCCTCCTGCCTCAAAGCCTACCTTTACATCTCAAAGAAGAACTCGACAGGATGGAGATTCACATTCCACCAGAGGGTATCGCTCTGGAAAAGGTGGAAAAAAGTTTAATCATGGAGGCATTAAAGATGGCCAGGGGAAATCAGAGTAGGGCTGCAAAGCTTCTGGATATTAGCCGCAATACATTGCGTTATCGGATAAGAAAATTTGGTATTTGTTGATAGGTTATTTGAGCCAGCAAAGTGATTCAAATGAACCACATATTTATTTCCTCAGTACTAGCACAGTCACAGAGTTTATTGGCTTATGGTCAGTGATATAGATTGGACGAAAAGAACCAGGGGAAAAAGGAGAGAAATATTTAGGTAATGGTATTATTTTAATTTTTTAAGATATCCAGATGCTTTTATTAGGGGCACTTAGAGAGATCTGAGTGCCCCTAATGTTTTTATTTTAGTGAAATTGGCAAAAAAATTGCTCAATACACCTAAAGATATTTATTTTTAAAAATGGATAATGCTCTCTGCGGCAAAGGAAGAGCACTGGGGTAGTCTTAAACAATAATGGTGAAGGAGGTGATAAACGAATAAGGAAGGAATAAAAGTTCAATAAGACGGAGTAAAGACAAGAAAGAAACTAAGGAGGTAAGAGTAAAATGAAAAGATTTATGGTGGTGTTTTTGATGGTTGGGATGGTGTTGGTGAGTGGAGCGTTTACGGCCCGGGCGGCCGAGGAGATAAATGTTATTTATATGGCTCAGGCTGCCTATCAGCCCCCTGAAATTCGCGATATGGCCGACTTTTTTGAAGAACTCACTGGCATCAAGGTTAATCTGGAATTTGTTAAATACGATGAGCAGCATGAGAAAATAGTGGCTTCGGCAGTGGCTCCTGTTCCCACCTATGATGTTTTTTCCCTGGATCTTATCTGGACGGCTGAATTTGCTTCTAGAGGTTTCGCTGTTCCTCTTGATGACTACATGACTCCCGAGATAAAGGCAGACATTGCTCCAGCGATCCTGGACGCTTTTGTCTTCAATGGTAAGACCTGGGCCATGCCTTTCCTGGCTAACTTCCAGCTTTTCTTCTACAACATCGATATGATCAAGAAGGCTGGCTTTACCGGTGCTCCCAAGACGCTGGAGGAGATGGTTGAGCAGATGGAAGCCATTAAGGCAAAGGGCATCGTAAAATATCCCTGGACCGACTCCTGGAATCAAAAAGAGGGCCTAACCTGCGAGTATGTCTGGTTGACGGGGGCTTTTGGAGGAGACACGTTTGATGAGAAAGGAAGACCTATATTTAATACTGGTCCCGGTCTAAAAGCTCTGGAGTTTATGGTTATGCTTTTAGAAAAAGGATTGGCCAGTCCAAAGTCTCTGACCAATGATGAGCCAGCGGCTAAGGATGATTTCATCTCTGGCAATGCAGCTTTTACTTCCAACTGGACATTTCAGTATGGTTTGATGAATGATCCGGCTGTCTCCAAGGTAGTGGGAGCTGGGAAAATGGGCCTACTTCCTGTAAGTAAAGATGTATTGGGTAAGTATCCCAACGACACTGCTTCCGTTAGTGGATTTCAAGGAGCAGCTATCTTGGCTAACTCCAAGAATAAAGAAGCAGCCTGGAAGTATATCAGATACATTACCAGTCCCATAGTTCAGAGAGCTTATCTCACTGAGATGCCCGTGTGGACTTCAGTCCAGACCAGCGCTTATGCCAAAACCATGGATCCGGTGATAGATATCAAAGCAAAAGAGATCGCCAGTGTGCATCATCGACCAAAGGTTCCTCCCTATCCAGAAGTTTCGTCTATCTTGCAAAGGTACATCCACTTAACTTTAGAAGGGAAGCTAAAGCCCAAGGCTGCCCTGGATAAGGCTAGAGCAGAGATTGAAGCGGTGATGGGATCATAAATGGGATTATAATAAGACTGAAAAAAAGGAGGAGGATGTCAAATCCTCCTCCTTTTCTCTTAATGGGAGGATAGGCTTATGAGAAGAGAAGAGCTTAGTTCAAAACAGTTAGCCTGGATACTCCTGCTGCCAAGCATTTTGATTATCGTATGCGTAGTTATTGGACCACTCGTTTTTGCCTTTTATCTCAGTTTTCATAAAGCGGAGCCCATAATGGGAGGTATTTCTACTAAATCTATTGGCTTTAGTAATTATCTGTATTATTTTTTCAAAGACCCTTTATTCTGGGGCGCTGTTAGGATCACTACTTATTTTACCGTTGTCTCATTGGCTATTGAATTAATTCTTGGCATTGGTATGGCTCTGGTTCTTAATAAAAGATTTATAGGTAGGCCTTTTGTTAGATCTATTGTGCTGCTTCCCTGGGCTCTACCCACCGTTGTCAATGCCCGTTTGTGGGAATGGATTTATGCTGGATCAAGTTTTGGAGCTCTCAATGGCCTGATGAAGGTATTACATATGTTTCCTGCTGATTATGATATGGTCTGGCTGGGTTTTGGTGTGCCCTTCCAGAATATTCCCTTGGTTGGCAAATTTATGGAATGGGTGGGGGCCAGCACCGCTCTTCATATGATCATTCTGGCAGATACCTGGAAGGTTACTCCCCTGGTAACCTTGTTAGTTCTGGCCGCCCTGCAGCCCATACCAGATAGCTTTTATGAAGCAGCCGGGATTGACGGAGCAAGCGCCTGGTCTCAGTTCTGGTATATAACTTTTCCTTTGCTTCGTCCGATATTACTTGTTGTCTTGGTTTTAAGAACTATGGAATTATTTCGAGTTTTTGACATCATCTATATTTTAATGCAATACTCCATCAGGGTTATGGGTGTCTACACCTTTGAGGTAGGAATGAAGTTTTTACACTTTGGTAAAGGCTCCGCTCTCTCTTTTTTAGTAGGTCTATTTATATTAGGTATAGCCCTTATTTATGTGAAGTTACTTTATTCGGAGGAGTTTTATTAAATGGGGATCAGGAAAAGTAAGGCAAGCAAGCATATATCCCGGGTAATATTATATGGATTGGTTATCCTCATCGTCATCTGGACTCTTGCTCCTTTTAGCTGGCTATTTGTTTCCGGTCTTTTCCCTTATAAGGAACTACTTTCTGATCGCACCACCAACTGGTTTCCTAAAAACCCTACTCTCAAGAACTTCCAAGCTATGTTTGATATGAACAGCCACATTGGCCAACGGTTCATATATGCCCTTCGTAATAGTCTTATTGTCGCTGGGAGCGTGACTGTTATTTGTTTAATTTTTGGCACTCTGGCTGCTTATGCTTTGGCCAGACTAAAATTTCCTTTCAAAAATAATATCGTTATGTCTTTGATCGCTATTCGTATGCTACCCACTATAGCTTTGGTTATTCCCTTTTTTATCATTATTCGCACTCTTGATTATTATCTGATACAGGCCAATGCCAACTTCCATTTCTACGATACCAAGATAAACCTGACTATGCTCTATGTTACTTTTATCTTGGGGTTCGTCATCTGGATTATGAGAGGGTATTTTCTTACTATTCCTCGTGAGCTGGAAGAGGCAGCCAGAATTGATGGATGTACCAGACTTGAGGCATTATGGAGAATTATTCTTCCCCTGTCCGCACCTGGTTTGGTGGCTACAGGGATTTTTGCTTTTCTCCTGGCCTGGGATGAGTTTGTCTTAGCTCTTGTTTTTACTAGAACAACCAATGCCATAACTCTTCCTGTGTTTATCTCCGCCTTAGGAAGTCAATATATCCACGCCTTTGATCAAATAGGTGCCACCGGGTTTATAGCCGCTTTACCTCCAGTCATATTAGCACTGCTATTTCAGAAATTTCTAATTAAGGGCTTGATGGCGGGAAGTATCAAAGGCTAATGTAATTATTTGATAAAAAGC
>JBHIAL010000056.1:0-7179 GCA_046758525.1 bacterium | reverse complement strand
GGAGGGAGTAGCACTTAGTAAGTTGCTTTAGTCTTTTGTTTAATTAACGAATTTAGTTTATTACAAACCACTTAGGCAAATGGTGCTTAAGTGGTTTTTTATTTTTTAATCTTTGGCAATGTAATTGCGTAGAGAAAGGGCGATAAGGAAAATTTTAGGGAGAAGGCTATACAAATCGAAAGGAGGAGATGAAAATGTTTAACCGATTAAGAAGGGCTGTGTTAGTAGCGTTGATCGCATTGTTGGTTTTATCTCCACTATTAGCCTTTGCTGAAGGAGACCCCACCGGAGCAGAGACTCTCAAGGCAGAGCCTGGTGCTCCGGTAGACTATGTCTGGATACTTATGTGTGCATTTTTAGTCTTTTTGATGCAGGCAGGCTTTGCCATGCTAGAGGCAGGGTTTTGTCGGGCCAAGAATGCCACTAACCTTATGACCAAGAATCTGATGGATTTTTCTATGGGTTCTTTGGCCTATATGGCCGTGGGTTTTGCCCTGATGTTTGGGGCGGATAAGTGGGGTCTGTTTGGATCGACAGGCTGGTTGTTAGCTGGCAAGGAATACGATGTAGGTAGATATCTACTCTATATGTTCCAGGTAGTCTTCGCCGCAACCGCGGCAACAATTGTCTCTGGTGCAGTGGCAGAAAGGCTTAAGTTCAAGGTTTATTTAATCTACAGCGTCCTTATTTGTGCCATCATCTACCCCATCTACGGCCACTGGGTCTGGGGTGGCGGCTGGCTTTCTAAATTGAGGTTTGGTTTAGGACATTTAGACTTTGCAGGCTCAGGGGTAGTTCATATAATTGGCGGCATGGTTGGTTTAGCCGGAGCAATAGTTTTAGGTCCAAGGTTTGGCAAATTCGTAAACGGTAAGCCCCGTGCCATCCCTGGGCACTCTATGACCTTGGCGGCTTTGGGGACCTTTTTACTCTGGTTCGGATGGTTTGGGTTTAATCCAGGAAGCACACTTTCTGCGCATCAGTTAAGGATCGCAGTAATTGCAGTAAATACCAATTTAGCCGCTGCTGCTGGTGCCTTTGCGGCAATGATGTTCACCTTCTTCAAGACCAAAAAATACGATGTGGGTATGGCTTTAAATGGTGCTATAGCCGGTTTAGTAGCCATAACTGCCTCTTGTGCTTGGGTTGAGGCCTGGGCAGCGGTAGTAATTGGCCTGGTTGCTGGAGTACTGGTAGTTTTGAGTATATTCTTCCTTGAATCTCGGGGTATCGACGACCCGGTTGGTGCAGTCAGTGTCCACGGGACAAATGGTATTTGGGGCTTACTCAGTTTAGGTCTGTTTGCTGACGGGACCTATGGTAACTATACAACTGATGCACCTTTAGTCACAGGATTGTTCTATGGTGGAGGGGTTGGCCAATTGATTGCTCAAGCCATCGGTACGTTTGTCGCTGCCACCTGGGCATTTGCTTTAGGATTCATCATATTTAAGACGATGGATCTTATCCTTGGGGTTAGAGTCTCGCCTGAAGAAGAGCTGCAAGGTTTGGATCTCGCCGAGCATGGTACGAGTGCTTATCCCAATTTCCCTTATATTGGAGAATAGAACGGTCTGGAGGTGCAATGATGAAGAAGATCGAAGCAGTAATACGGGTTGAGAAGCTTCAGGTAGTAAGGAAGCAGTTAGAGAAAGCAGGTTACCCAGGATTGACGATATTTCGTGTAGAAGGTCATGGAAAGCAAAAGGGGAGAACCCAGCAATTTAGAGGTAGACAATACAAGCAGGAGCTTCTGCCTAAGATGAGGATTGAGATCGTAGCCAAAGACGAAGACGTTGAGCGCATCGTGAAGGCCGTCTCTACTGCCGCAAAGACTGGCGAGATTGGCGATGGCAAAATCTTTGTTTCGCCAATAGAAAATGCCATCAGAATTCGTACCGGCCAGAAAGCAGAGGATGCACTTTGAAAGGAACAGGGCTATCGGATAGATTTAGCCGCTCCTACCAAAGATGTCATAAATCTTATTGCGAAAAATTTAACTATTAAGAATAGCTTCTGCTTCTTCTCGATAAGCCTTCATTACATAAGGTATGCCTGAGACTTTCGCTGCCTCTTCAGTCAAAGCCATAAGGTCGGTGCGAGAAATCGTATTTATGCGGAAATTTCTACTACCCGCCATAAGTTGCTGTAAGCCAACCTTAATTTTCTGAACAAAGCTATAGATGCCAATAGCACCGAGGGGCATACTCTTTATTTCCTGGCCATATTTCTCAGCCAATTCTGCATAGCAGACATAAATCTCTTCAGGAGTTGAGCCATATTTAGAAACGGACTTGGGTAGGTCTTTTGACTTAAACCAACCTTCCATATTTTTACCGACCATCCCGGGAATCATAAGCGCCCTGCCCATGCAAACAGCCTTCACATAAGGAGCTCCCATAGCCAAGACTTTAAACACATGGTCTTCACTTGAGAAGCCGCCGGCCATAGCAATATCAGGAACATGCATTCCTTTCTGAGAGAGTTTATCGCAGAATTCATAAGTTAAAGCCTCTAAGTAGAAGGTAGGAATACCCCATTCTTCCATCATACGCCAGGGGCTCATACCCGTGCCTCCAGGAGCACCATCAATGGTCAAAAGGTCTATTTTTGCAATTGACGAATATTTAATGGCCATGGCTAATTCTTTCATTGAATAGGCCCCTGTCTTCAAGGTGATGCGTTTAAAACCAAGCCTTCTTAAACGTTCCACTTCAGCCAAGAAACCTTCTTCAGAGACAAAACCTAAACGAGAGTGTCTCTCAAATTCCTTAATCGCTCCATCCTTAAATGCCTTTTGACTTACCGAGATAGATGGGTCGGGCGTAACAATATAGCCCCGTCTTTGGAGTTCTAGAGCGCGCTCTAAACTATTTACCTTAATTTCCCCTCCAATACACTTTGCACCCTGTCCCCATTTTAATTCAATCGTCTCAAAGTTATGTTTTTTTCGCACATACTCGGCCACGCCAAGTCGAGTATCCTCAACATTCATCTGCACCAGAATCTCACCATAGCCTTCATAGTACCTTTTATATACCTCAATGCGCCTGTCCATATCCGGGGCATTTCTAATTCCTCCATTCTTATCTAATTCCAATTTGGGGTCAATGCCGCAGACATTTTCCCCACAGACCAAGGTGATGCCAGAAATTGCTGCTCCAATAGCAAAGTGCTCCCAATTCTTATGGGCGATCTCAGTTGATCCAAGTGCGCCAGTAAAAATGGGTACTCTCATCTTTACTTCCGTATCCCATCCATATTCCATGGTGGTATCTACATCTGGAAATTTGGTAGTATCAGGACCGGGCTCTACCCCCTCAGGAAGCCCTTTTGCCCCTTGTGCATATCCTTGAATATTTAGATGTGAATAATCTATAGGATAATCCTTATCCGCTCCTGCTGCGATCTCTCCAAAAGGACCTGGATAAATAACCTCACGACTTCTAAATGAAGCCTTAAAAACCTCGCAATTTCCCCGGCAGCCATCAATACAACGTGAACAAATCCCTGAACCTGGAACAACATTTCTTGACCGATTAAATGTTTGGGTGGCATCATTTGCATTTGGCCGTTGTAGGTTCATTTCTCCATCCTCCTTTCTAGTTGTGCTTCCTTTCTCTATCTCAAAGAATCGGAAGGTATTTTTTCAATTCATGAGAGGTAATTTGAATCCTATGCTCTTCCCACTCCATTTTTTTATTAAGAATAAATCTCGTGAAAATATGCCCCCCCAGGGCATCCTTGACCAATTTACTCTTCTCAGTTTCAGTAATAGCCTCAAACAGGTTTACTGGCAAAGAAACCAGGTTCCTATTCTTCCTCTCCTCCGTTTGCATCTTGTAGATGTTTGGTTCAACCGCCGAAGGGAGTTTATATTCTTTGTCAATCCCCTCTAAGCCTGCTGCTAACATTACTGAAAATGCCAAGTAAGGATTGCAGGCAGGATCCGGACAACGCAGCTCCGCTCTTGCTGCTTTTTCGTTCCCTGGTCGATATATGGGAATTCGAATTAAGGCAGTTCTGTTTTTCTGTCCCCAAGATACGTAAACCGGTGCTTCATAGCCCGGTACGAGTCTTTTATAAGAATTGACCCACTGGGCGATAATAGAACAGAATTCCCGCACATGAGCTAGCTGCCCGGCGATAAAATATTTAGCAATTTTGGAAAGATGAATTTTATCTTTAGGATCAAAAAAGGCATTCTTTTCTCCCTTAAAGAGTGACTGATGGGTGTGCATACCGCTGCCATTTTGGCCAAACAATGGTTTAGGCATGAAGGTGGCATAAACGCCATTTGCTTGAGCAATCTCTTTAATACAATAACGGATAGTAACGATATTATCAGCCATGGTCAAGGCATCGCTATAGCTTGGGTCTATCTCATGCTGGCTGGGGGCGACTTCATGATGGCTTGCTTCTGCAGGGATACCGATATTTTCCAAATATCGAACCGTCTTATTGCGTAGATTATTAGCTAAATCATTAGGAATAAGCTCAAAGTATGTTCCTTCATCAAGAATCTCAGGAGCCTGGGCATTTTTGAAATAAAAGTATTCTATTTCCGGTCCTACAAAGTAAGTAAATCCTTGATCTTTTGCCCGTTTTAAATTGCGTTTGAGCGCATGACGTGGATCCCCTGGATACGGAGTTCCATCAGGATTCAAAATGTCACAAAACATCCTTGCTATAGGGCCATTTTCTTGCTGCCAAGGAAGAACCCGAAAAGTACTGGGATCTGGCTTAGCAATGATATCACTCTCCTCTGCTTCGGCAAAACCAGTTATCGAAGACCCATCAAATCCTTTGCCATGCTCTAAGCTTGCTTTTAATTCTTTAGGCGTTATAGAAATACATTTCAATATCCCTAAGATATCAGTAAACCAAAGTTGGATTGTCTTAATCTTTTTCTCCTGGATAATCTGCAAGATAGCTGTATCAGTTTTTTTCATAGCTTGTAACCTCGTATAACATGTTTATTTTTAGTTAATATTACAGTATATTACATTCTGAAAAATTAGTAAAGCATTCTCGAATTGTTAATTTTCAGGCGGTATGCTTAAAAATTAACAAGTTATTGCCTGATATTTGTGCATTTCCATTTTAGGTATAACAATATTAATTCTATTTAAAATCCTCTGGAACTATCTACAGATCATTAGGATTATGGAAAAACAAGAGATATTTTAATTCCATTGGCAATGAAATTGCGTAATAACGTTAGAGAAGCAGAAGATATGTAAGGATATAAAGCTTGGCTTGAGAAAATTATAAATGATTGCTATAATGCTTTGTAAATGAAATAAAGGTTGCATTGATTAGCGATTTTTGATCTTCTTACGAAGATTCTCCCATGAGAAAATAACCTTAGCAAGCCGCTTTTAAATCTCTATAACTTTATTTATCTAACGAAGACTCTGGTGAAAGAAAGTCCAATTAGAGCTTTTTAAAAGATCCCAAATTTTTGAAAAGGAGGCACAGATATGGGCAAGACTAAAGAGAAAATCTTAAAGCTAGTAAAGGAGAACGATGTCAAATTTATAAGGTTATGGTTTACTGATATTTTTGGTCAGGTGAAAAGTTTTGCCATACCAGACAGCGAATTGGAAGGTGCATTAGTAAATGGTATGGGATTTGATGGCTCATCAATTACCGGGTATCAGTCAATTGAAGAAAGTGATATGATCGCACTTCCTGATCCAAATACATTTCAGATTCTTCCTTGGCGGCCTAAGGAAAAGGCCGTTGCCAGAATGATATGCGATATCCTAACCCCAGAGAGACAACCTTATGAAGGTGACCCAAGATATGTCTTAAAAAGGGCCTTAGAGCGGATGAAAAAAATGGGTTTTGACCATTATTATCTTGGCCCGGAGTTAGAATATTTCTATTTTAAGAATGACCAGTTGCCTGAAATTTTGGATAAGGGTGGTTATTTTGATTTAACAACTCTTGATGTAGCCTCTGATTTAAGGCGTGACACGATTTTTGCCTTAGAGGCAATGGGAATCCCCGTTGAGTACAGTCACCACGAGGTAGGTCCAAGCCAGCATGAGATTGATATGAGATACCAAGATGCATTAGATATGGCAGATCATGTCATTACCTATCGAGTTGTGGTTAAAGAGATAGCCCAGAAACATGGAGTGTACGCTACCTTTATGCCCAAGCCTCTATTTGGTGAGAATGGCAGTGGAATGCACACCCATCAGTCGCTGTTTAAGGGTGATAAAAATGCTTTCTTCTTTAAGGATGACAAATACCACCTGAGCGATGCGGCGAAAAAATTTATTGCCGGTCAACTGCTTCACGCAAAAGAGACAAGTGCTATATTTGCCCAGTGGGTAAACTCTTATAAGAGGCTTGTTCTTGGATATGAAGCTCCGGTTTATATCGCCTGGTCACGCAGAAATAGATCCGCCTTGATTAGAGTGCCAGAGTATCATCCGGGAAAGGAAAAAGCAACCAGAGCAGAATTTAGACCTCCCGACCCTGCTTGCAATCCATATCTAACCTTTGCGTTGATGCTTCAGGCGGGTCTTGAAGGTATTGAGAAAGGTTATGAGTTACCTGAACCTATAGAGAAAAATTTATACGACCTAACTCCTGAAGAAAGACAAAAAATGGGAGTTGAATCTCTTCCTGATAGTCTGGGAGAAGCGATTGCAATTACAGAAAAAAGTGAACTGGTAAGGCGCGCTTTAGGTGAACATGTATTCACTCGGTTTGTGACTTTGAAGAAAAAGGCTTGGGAAAACTATCGAATTCAACTTACAAAATACGAACTGGATAATTTACTCCCTATTCTTTAATCGGGTGCCCTGCATTCTAAGATTAAGAAATTGGGGATCGAGGTTACGAGATGGAAAAAAAATTAAGAATAGCCTTGGCGCAGATCAATCCCACTCTAGGAGACTTAAGAGGAAATACGGAGAGAATCAGAAGTTTTATAATGCAGGCTCAAGAGCTGAAAGCCGACATAATAACATTCCCCGAGCTTGCAATATGTGGCTATCCGCCCGAGGATCTATTGTTGAAGCCACATTTTGTAAAAGATAATCTAAAGGTGTTAGATTCACTCCTGGAAAAAATTTCCGGTATTACAGCAGTTGTAGGATTTGTTGACATGGACAAGATGGGCAACTTACATAACGCTGCCGGGATAATTGATAATGGAAA
>JBHIAL010000055.1:0-7223 GCA_046758525.1 bacterium | reverse complement strand
AGAACGATTCTGGTTGATGGATTTTCTAAGACTTACGCCATGACCGGCTGGCGATTGGGATTTGGCATAACGAAGAAGGAGTTGGCCGTACATATTGCAAGAATAGAAACCAACGTTGATTCCTGTACGGCAACATTTACCCAGTATGCAGGAATAGAGGCTCTGAAAGGCCCGCAGGATGGATCCTCAGCCATGATAGCCGAATTCCAGAAAAGGCGAGATCTTATCTATCAGGAATTGAATAAGATCAAAGGAATTAAATGTTTAAAGCCGAAAGGAGCTTTTTACATATACCCAAATGTAACTGAGGCTTGCCGAAATCTTGGTTTGCGTGACTCAAAGGAGCTTCAACAACATCTATTACACAAAGCAAATGTGGCGGTATTGGCCAGAAGCTGTTTTGGTAAAAGAAACGAAGGGGAGAAAGAGGAATATATCAGATTATCCTATGTAACCTCCAGAGAAAACATAATAGAAGGAGTAAAAAGAATTAAAGAAGCTATTGAATCAAAATCTTAGGCAAAACGCCAGATTGAGCTAACAGGAATTTATTCATGAAAAGAAGGGAGTTTTCATTAAAGGAAGCCTCCTCAGGAAAAGATGATCAGGAGTATTCAAATTTTCTCCTGAAGGAAAATCTTTCTGAAATAGACCCTGATACCGATCTTATCATCAGTTTTGAGGAAGACAGACAAGCAAAGAAGCTCATCCTCATTCCTTCCGAAAGCATCTGTCCCAAAGCTGTCCGGCAGGCCCTGGGCTCAGTCTTTACTAACCTCTATGCGGAGGGATATCCTCCCTTAAGGATGACCAGGGATGAAGAAAGGCTGCTATTAGATTTCAAGGATCAGCTTGTCCACTACCGACGCTACGCCGATAGACGATTTTATAAAGGAGGCGAGTACGTCAATTTCGTTGAGACTTTAGCCCAGAGGCGGGCCGCCCAATGCTTTGCTACCGATAAAAATCCCCATGCTCCCATAAAGGTTGGGGCTGATCAAATATTTGTCAATGTACAACCCCTCTCGGGAGCAGCGGCTAACAACTCTGTCTATGAGGCTTTTGTTGAACCCGGCGATACGGTTATGGGGATGGCTTTGCCTCATGGGGGCCATCTAACCCACGGCAGCCAGTTCAACCGATCCGGCAGACGCTATCATATCGTTTCCTATGAAGTCAGTGAAGAAACAGAAAGGCTAGATTATGAGGCGGTCAAGAGATTAGCCATCGAGCATAAACCAAAAATGATCATCGCCGGATATACTTCCTATCCCTGGGCCCCTGACTGGCAGAAATTCAGGGAGATTGCCGATACGGTGGGAGCCATACTCTTTGCTGATATTGCTCATCCCGCGGGACTGGTGATTGCGGGGCAATATCCGAGTCCAGTTGGTTATGCTGATGTAATTACCTTAACTACCCATAAGACTCTTTGCGGCCCCCGTGGTGCGATTATTTTGACCACTGATGAGGAGAAGGCCCAAAGAATAGATAATGCTGTCTTTCCTGGCGAGCAGGGTGGTCCTCACGTTAACAAGTTTGCCGCTATGGCCGTAGCTTTTAAGATTGCCCAGACAGACAAGTTTAAAAAACTTCAAGAAAAAATTGTGGAAAATGCGCAGGCTCTAGCCTCCTCTCTTAAGAGGAGAGGTTTAAAAATAGCCTATGGAGGAACCAATACTCACCTTTTAGTAATCGATCTAAAGGCTGTCAAAACCAGGACCGGCTTTCCTCTAAAGGGTGAAATAGCTGCTCGCATCCTGGATCTTTGCGGCCTGGTGGTCAACAAGAACATTATTCCTGGTGATGAGACAGCCGCCGACGCCAGCGGCATCCGTCTGGGAACCCCCTGGATTACTCAGCGAGGACTAGGAAAAGAGGAGATGGAGAAGTTAGCCGAACTTATTCACCGAGTGCTGACCAGTATTCAGCCCTTTAGCTACATAGGGCTCTCTGGGGATCTATCCCGAGGAAAGATAGATCTGGAGACTCTCGAGGAAGTGAGGCAAGAAGTGGCCAGGATGGCCCACAGAGCAAAGGCTGAGACTAGCACCTATAACCGACCCACTAAGCTTGGTTATCCCCATTACCATCTTGCCACAAAACCGTCAGTGAAAGAGACCAGTTTACTCACCCAGCATGAGAAGCTTGGAGCGAAGCTCGTCGAAAATAACGGTTGGAGGATGCCTCTTCATTATCAAAATGTTACCGAAGAACTCAAAGCAGTGCAGAGGACGGCTGCCATTTTCGATCTGGGCCACATGGGACTACTTAAGGTAAGTGGAGAAAGAGCGAAACCGCTTCTCCAAGGAGTATCCACCAATAATCTAGCCAAGCTCGAGCCGGGAGAGCTCCTGCGTTCTTTTCTTCTGGACAGGCGAGCTCAACTTATCGATGATGTTTCTATCCTCTATTTAAATTGCGATAATAGGGGTAGAGATCATTATTTGGTGGTGACTAATCCGTCCCGTACTGAAAAGGTAAAGTTATGGCTGGGGGGACATTCGGACGGATATATTACTTTTGATAGTGATGATATATTTGCCAAAATTGAAGGACCAGCAGTAGTGGAGGACTTAGGGGAGACTGTCGAAGAAGGCTCACGCAGGATGGGAATAGCTTTGTACGGACCAAACTCTTCCAAGATCCTCAGCAAAATAGAGCCTTCTTTAGGGAATCTTAAGAAATTTCATTTCCGGGAAGGAAAAATTGGAGAAATCGAAGGGATCATTTCCCGAACCGGTTATACCAAGGACTCTTTAGGATTTGAATTCTATGTCCACCCGGATGATGCCGTCAAGCTCTGGAATCTACTTTTAAGGCAGGGAAAAGAGTTCGGCATCAAGGCAGCCGGGCTTTTGACCAGAAAACACCTTCGCTCAGAAGCAGGCCTATCTTCCGATGAAGACGCTAAATCTATAACTGATGGGCTCTCTCTGTATAAGGCTCACCGCTCTTATTTTGATCTACCAAAGCCCTATTTCGTCGGACAAAAGATTATTAATAAGGCGCTCGAATTTCCGGCAGTGAAAGAGGAGTTTCACTATAGGGAAGAAAAAAGAAAGGTGAGGCAGACTCCTCTATACGAGGAGCATTTGAAACTAGGTGCCAGGCTGGTTACTTTTGCCGGTTGGAAGATGCCGGTTTGTTACACCAGTATTAGCGAGGAGCACCGGGCGGTAAGGGAGACAGCCGGGCTTTTTGATGTAACTCACATGGGAGTGATAGAAATTGCTGGTGAGCACGCTGCCAGTTTCTTAGATACAGTTTCTACCAACTATGTGCGATGGTTAAAGGACGGACAATCTCAGTACACTTACCTTCTCGATCCCGATGGTAATATCCTGGATGATGTTATGATCTATCGCCGCCGCCCTGATCGATATATGATGGTGGTCAATGCCGTTAATGAGAAAAAGATCTGGGCCTGGCTAAATGCTGTCAATTCTACAAAATTTCTTATAGATCGAGACCACCCCAATAAAGAGGTTGAAGGAAAGGCGGTTCTCAGGAATTTAAAGAGTAGTTCATCGGGAAAGGATCAAAAAGTTGATCTGGCTCTCCAGGGCCCTCATTCGCTGGCCATATTACAGAAATTGTCAAAAGAGAAAGAACTAAAGAGAAAATTAGCCAGAATGGCAAAAAATGAATTTATAGAGGTTAAGCTCGTCGGAATAAAGATGATAATTTCCCGCAGCGGTTATACCGGAGAAGCCATCGGTTATGAGCTTTATCTACATCCTGGGGATGCTCCTCTCATTTGGAATCTACTTTTAAAAAAAGGCAAAGAGTTTGGCATTAAACCCTCCGGTCTGGGAGCCAGAGATTCAACCAGGGTTGAAGCTGGTCTACCCTTGTACGGACATGAATTAGCTGGCAAATACTGTATTACCCCTACCGAGGCTGGCTATGGGGCATTTGTTAAACTTCACAAACCTTACTTTATTGGGAAAAAGCGGCTTTTGGAAAGACAAGCCCAAAGGAAAATGGAGGTTATTCGTTTTAAGATGAAATCTAAAGGCATTAGAATGGTAAAATCTGAAGACCCTGTTGTTGATGAAAAAGGTCAATATATGGGCAGAGTCACCAGTTGTGCTCTGGTGGAAGGAATTCAAGTTGGATTAGCTTACGTTGATAAAAATTTTCCTGAGGAAGGAAGGAAAATGGGGATATTTATGCTTCCGCGGGGAGGAAAATTTTCTCCAGAGGCTCCTAAAGATGAACTAACCAGGGGAGATAAGGTACTTCTTCATGAAGAAGCTATGGTTTTAAGCCGTTTCCCTAAAGAGAACAGTAAGATATAGAATGAGGAGTTATTAAATGCCAATTATCGATTCTAAGACAGGAAAGGTAAAAAGGGATTATGCAATGGAAGAGTTGATACAGAAAACAGGGGAAATGAGAGCTTATAATATGGTTAGTCTTACTGCAGCTCGCTCAGGACATACTGGGGGAACTCTGTCAATTATGGATATTGCCGCCGCCTTATATCTTAAAAAAATAAGACATGACCCCCAAAATCCTAATTGGGAAGACAGGGACAGAGTCTTCTGGTCTACCGGTCACAAAGCTCCTGCCCTTTACGTGGCTTTGGGTGAAGCCGGTTATTTCCCAGTAAAAGAGGTGGTAAAGTTAAGAAAATTATGGTCTGGCTTTGAAGGTCATCCCCATAGATTAAAACTACCAGGAGTTGAGCTTTCGGCTGGATCTTTGGGACAGGGTCTGGGTGTGGCAGTAGGCTGTGCACTCAATGCTAAATTAGAGGGGAAAAACTACCGAGTATATTCTATTAATGGAGATGGCGAACTTGATGAGGGTTCTATCTGGGAGGCCATAATGTGTGCTGCTCATTATAAACTAGATAATCTGGTCTCTATTGTTGACAGAAATGGCTTGCAAATTGACGGTCCTACAGAGGAAGTTATGAAATTAGAGTCTCTGGTTGATAAATGGAGAGCCTTTGGATGGAATACCATTGAAATAGATGGTCATAATATAAAGGAGATCCTGGATGCCCTTGATGAGGCTGAGAAGGTGAACGGAAAACCAACAGTAATAATTGCTCAAACAACCAAAGGAAAAGGTGTTTCCTATGCTGAGGGTGTAGTAGGTTATCACGGCATCGCTCCCAAAGATGGAAGATCAGGCAAAGAGTCATTGGATAGGGCCTTAGAGGACATAGGAGATCCTTCTTTTACTAAAGAAAAAGTAGATGAACTGTTAAAAATCGCTGATGATTATCAAAAGCAAGTGAATAAGAAGATAGAAGCTTCCATGCCTGGATTTAGCAGAAATTATTGGTGGAATTCAGCTAAGAGAATGAAAGTTGAGATGGATGCTACCCGAAATGGCTTTGGTAGGGCTATAGAAAAATTGGGCAGTGATAAAAGAGTTGTCGCCTTAGGGGCTGATATTACCAGCTCAATAAGGATGGATAAATTCTATGCCCAACATCCTGAGAGGAAAAAGAGATTTTTCAGCATAGGTATAGCTGAGGCCAATATGGCTCTGGTAGCATCTGGTTTAGCCAAAGAAGGGAAAATACCATTTATTGGGTCCTACGGAGTTTTCGTAACCGGTAGAAATTGGGATCAACTAAGGACTACGGTATGCTATAACAACTTCAATGTAAAAGTTGCCGATGCTCATGGTGGTATTTCGGTGGGGCAAGATGGAGCTACCCATCAAGCACTGGAGGAAATTACCAATATCTGTTATTTACCTAATATGCATATGGTCGTCCCTTGTGATTCACTGGAGACAGAAAAAGCGACCGAATTCATAGCTTTTATTGAAGGACCCGGGGTGGTTAGGTACGCCAGGGAAGCAACTCCCCTGGTGAGCACCAAGGATACTCCCTATAAGTTTGGTTTAGCCAATATAATAAGATACAGAGGTGAGAAAAAAAACTTCATCGAGGCATTTGAGATAAAGCTTTCCCTTGATTATGAATCAGAAAATGAGGATTTAAGTATAATTGCCTGTGGACCTATGGTGCCAGAGGCAATGAGGGCAGCTTATATTTTAAAAGAAGAATATGGAATTGAGGTAAGAATACTAAATGTACATACGGTTAAACCCATTGATAAGAAGGCAATTGTAAAAGCAGCGGAAGAAACAGGTGTCATAATAACGGCAGAGGAACATCAGGTTGGCGGTCTTGGAAATATTGTTGCCGGAGTGATAGGACAGGGTAAGAGATACGATGCACCATTGTTAATGGAGATGGTGGGAGTGGAGGATAAATTCGGTGAATCTGGGGCACCCTGGGAGTTAATGAAAATATTTGGATTAACGGCTGAGCATATAGCAAAAAAAGCTAAAAATTTATACGATCGAAAAAATGGAGAATAGAGTGTATCCGAAAAACTTGAAGTATACCGGAACCCACGAGTGGGTAGGAGTCGATAAGGATATTGCTACTGTCGGCATTACCGATTTTGCCACCAAACAGTTGACCGACCTGGTCTATGTAGAGCTTCCCTCTATTGGGGCAAAAGTCACCAAGGGGTCCTCTTTTGGAGTTGTAGAGTCAGTTAAGGCCGTCTCTGATCTACACTCACCGCTAAGTGGCAAGGTAGTCAAAGTAAACGAGAACTTATCTAAAGAGCCAGAGATAATAACTCAAGACCCCTACGGCAAAGGGTGGATGATCAAAGTAAAGATAGAGGGTCGAACTGAACTAGATAGTTTGATGGGTTCAGAAGAGTATGAGGAGCTAGTGAGGAAGGAAAAACAGTGATTCCCTATATACCTAATACTAAAGAAGACCAAAAGGAGATGCTAAAAGAGATAGGAGCAGAGTCCATAGAGGATCTACTTGACAGTATCCCTCAAAATTTAAGAATAAAAACTGACCTCAATCTTCCCTCAGCCCTCTCAGAGATGGAATTAGTTAATGAGCTTAAGAGTCTATCCCGGAAAAACGCCAATTTAGATGAATATCTCTCTTTTCTGGGAGCGGGAAGCTATGATCATTTTATCCCTTCCCTGGTTGATCATCTCTCCGGCAGGTCTGAATTTTATACCTCTTACACTCCCTATCAGGCAGAAGCCAGTCAGGGAATGCTGCAGGCCACTTATGAATATCAAAGCCTTATCTGTCAGCTCTTTCGAATGGATATCTGCAATGCCTCCCTTTATGAGGGGGCAACAGCCTTAGCTGAGGCAGTTATCCTGGCTCATAGGGTTAATCATGGCAGCAAAGTTTTGGTAGCCAAGAC
>JBHIAL010000054.1:0-7241 GCA_046758525.1 bacterium | reverse complement strand
ATCTCAGCAAAGGAGAAAAAAATGCGAAGAGTTGCATGGGTTGGTTTTTCAAGGATTGCACTGGCGTTGGGGTTAATAATCGGATTGGAATTGGCTCTTTTTTCACTGGGGGTAGCATCTACAGAGCCTTCCTTCCAAGAACTGATGGAGCAGATAGCATGGGAAAAGAACGCGGTTGAGAGGCTATCCAGTCCAACATGGCAACCGCCTGAGGGGTGGGAGCTTATAGCGAATAACGTCGAGTCTGTAAGTGTCATCAATTCAGGCTCCCTAGGCGGTGATCCGGCGACGGTTGTAACCGCTAAGCGCTTCGAAGAAGTTACCGGGATAAAGGTTAACTTCATCGTTGTCCCTTCTGGTGCGAGTGTGCGTAGAGGAACAACGATATTGATGTCGCGATCCACTGAGGCTGACGTGGTTTACGTAAAACCCTATATCGCCAAGGATTGGGAGCGCGCTGGATGGTTGGAACCGATTGATTTCATGTACCAGCCGGATCCAGACGTGCCGAGGCTATATACCAACGCAAACGATAATGTAGCTAAATTTGAGGGCCATTGGTATGCTACCCCTTGGATGGGTAGATACGGTGAATTGCTCTACCGAAAGGATCTGCTTGAAAAATATGTCGGTACAAGTGAACCCCCGAGAACGTGGCAAGAGCTCGTAGACTATGGTAAGAAACTGACTGGCAATGGGGTTTGGGGGTTTGGCTTTTACACTGGTGACATCTACCCAATGGGTTTTTCGATAAACTTTCACAGCCTGATGTATTCAGAGGGCGTCCGACCGGAAGACATAGTGGATGAGAGAGGCATTCCCCATTACGATACCCCAGAGGCCATAAAAGCCCTTGAATTTATGACAAAACTCGTGCAGGAATATAAGATTTCCCCGCCTGCCGTTACCACTATCTCAGATACAGATACCTATGAGATGTTTGTAGCAGGCAAACTAGCCATGTCGTTCCAAAATACATGGGTTAATGCCAAATTGGCTAAAAAATGGCCGCTTGAAAAATGGGGGATTGCCCCGATACCTGTGTCCGGAGGTTGGGAAGGTGCTCCTGAGGGGACGGTCGCCACGAAGGTTGGTCCTCGGCATTATGTTATCAACCCCTCTGTGGACCCATGGAAAAAGGCTGCTGCTGCGCTTTTCATGGATTGCTTCCGCAGTTATGAGGCATTCAAGAACCAAGAGGTTGTCGAAGGGAATCAGTCAATAATGCCGATGATCTACGAAGATCCTGAGGTGATAGAAAAGGTACCCTACAGCGACGTGATTGTAGAATTGGGGCAGCATGCTTACTCAACGGTTTATAATAATGGGGCTCCAGTGGTAGAAACGCTCATGGAGTGGGGAAATAAGGCGATAATGGGGACGGTATCCCCTGAAGAAGCCTTAAGTGAAGCTCAAGAAGCGATTGAAGAATTCTTCCCCAAGAAATAGCAAAGGAACAATAGATGCGGCTGACTACCCGTGGCTTCGTTTTTTGGGAAGCCACGGGTAGTTGTAAACTAGACTAGTCCACCTAAGGGGGCGGGTATTCAAGCCTGAATTTCACAATGTGGCACAAAATATCCGAGTTTGTTGATAGACATTTCGCGCTTATCGTGCTTAGTCCCTTCGTAATCGCTATAGCTGCTGCTTGTGTCATCCCGGTTGTTATGGTTCTTAGGGAGAGTTTTTTTATTGATAGGCCTGGACAGTTTCAGTTTGCTGGATTAGGGAATTATGCAAAGATTTTCACCAGCAGTGCATTTTATGCCGATTTCCTTCGAACCATCGAATATTCTGGGCTTTCATCTCTTCTTTCCTTTCTTATTGGTTTGGGGTTGGCATTGGCCCTTAATCAGAACATAAGAGGAAGACGCTTTTTCAGGGTCTGGGTTTTGTACCCGTGGGCAGTTCCTCCCGTAGTTGCGGGTTTCATGTTTAAATGGTTCTTCAATGAGGTATATGGAGCTGGAAATGACCTTCTAATAAAAATGGGAGTAGAACCGGTAAACTGGCTATCCAATCCTAAAATTGCCATGGGGGTGTTAATTGGTTGTGATACATGGATACGTATTCCGTTTGTGACCATTATACTCTTAGCGGGACTCCAAACTGTCCCGATGGAGCTTTATGAAGCCGCAAAGATAGATGGGGCTTCTGCAATACGGCTATTTCGCCACATCACGTTGCCCTACTTAGTGGCTCCCATTAGAGTGGCAATGCTAGTTGTAACTGTGTTTTCGTTCAGGGTGATTGATATGATGATGGTGCTGACCGGAGGAGGGCCCGGTAGAGCTACTCACTTGTTTGCCGCCTACATTTATAAGCAGGGATTTAGGTTCTTACGATTTGGTCATTCTGCTGCAGCTGGGGTGGTAATGATCTTGGCAACGCTCTTAATTGTGGCTGCTTATACCTATCTCTTGAGGCCAAAGGTGGAAGTAAGTAAATGATGGCAAGAAAGCACCTCTCATTGAAGAAAGGGACTGTATATATTGTTATTCTCCTCTTTTTAGTTGTTACTCAACTTCCTATTTACTGGATGTACATTACTTCGTTCAAGACACAAGATGAGATCTACGGAAACCCCACATGGTTTCCCCATTCTTTTACCCTGCAAAACTATAAAGACGTGACAAGTGCAAAACAAGGACGTAATTTTGTGTTTTACATAAGGAATTCCTTAGGAATCTCATCCATAGTGACACTGCTCATGCTTATTATAGGCACAGGTTCTGCTTATGTTTTCAGCCATCTGCGATTTCGTGGTAGCGGCGTGTTATTATTCCTGATTATAGCCTCCCGTGTGATACCACCTATTTCGCTAGTTATCCCCTATTTTAAAATAGCGGAGATCTTGCGCCTTCGGGACACTTGGTTTGTACTGATTTGGGTCGATGTCTATCTGTATTTACCATTTGCGGTATGGTTGCTAAAAGGGTTCTTCGATACCATCCCTTTCGAACTCTCAGAGTCAGCTAAAGTAGATGGCTGCAACAATGTTCAAGCGTTTGCGAAGGTGGTCTTGCCAAATGCTTTACCAGGTATAGCTTCTGCTGGCACTTTAGTTTTTCTACTCTCTTGGAATCATTTTCTGTTCCCATTAGTCCTAAGCACTACTATAAAGGCCAAAACGATCCCAGTGGGTTTATATGATTATGTTGGAGATTATTTCGTTAACTGGGGGAATATGGCAGCAGCCGGTGTTATTGCTAGTATACCCGCCATCATTTTCCTCTCTTTTTTCTCAAGATGGTTAGTATCGGGGCTTCTAGCTGGTGCTATGAAGCAATAGTTACCTGAAGATGCAAGTCCAATAACAGGGGATAACAACTCACAAAGAAACTAGCATTTTGTGCGAATTAACTTTCAGGCGGTGGCAGATCGGCGGCCGAAGAAGGAAGTAGGTAGAACTTGGGTGACCGGTCTCGCTAAACCATATCTGCCGAAAAGAGATCCCGTCAGAAGTAGTCCTTGACTTAGCACCTAGAGTGGTGCAGGAATTCCACCTCATGCTCTTAGGGCAAGCAGGTGGTCCGTGACTTAGAGGGTTTCTGCAGAGGTGAGCTAGGCTCTTCGAAGATGCAGGGATTGCGGCGATAAGCATGGAGGATAAGAAGTTTCCAAAAGACAATAGCTTACTTGCTGGGGGGCATCAGGAACTGGCCAGGGTGGAGGAGTTCGCAGGCAAGGTGAAGATGGTCTTTCATTAAATTTGTAAATCCGCACAAAAAAAGTCGTGGAGGAAAACGAGACCTGATGACGATATCTAAGCAGATAAAAATAGGATTAATCGGCTTTGGGAAAGTAGGCTCTGAATTCTCTAAGGGGTTTCAACAATCGGGTCTCTTTGAAGTTTGGGTCTACGATAAGATTCTTCGGGATCCACTCCGTAAGAGGAGGGTTGAAGAAAGAGCTACAGAATTAAATGTAAAATTGGCCGGGGACAATAAATCTTTGACGAAGGCGTGTGAAATAATTTTATCCACGGTTACCGTAGATGCTGCTGTTGAAGTGGCAAAGAAGACTGCTCCATTTTTGAATGAACAAAAGACATATGTGGACTTAAATTCTACTTCCCCAGGAATAAAAAGAGAAATCGCTCATATTATTGAAAAAACTGGAGCAAATTTTATCGAGGGAGCAATATTAGGAACCATCAGTTCATATGGATTGCAAGTACCGATAATGGTGTGCGGAAAAAGAGTAGAAAAGTTCCAAAACCTCATGAATCGAATGGGCATGAATATAACCTATGTTGGGCAAGTAATCGGCAAAGCTTCTACCATAAAGATGTTAAGGAGCGTATTTGCAAAAGGAGTAGAAGCTCTATTACTGGAAATGCTTCAAGGAGCTGCGCGGTATGATGTGCAAAATTATGTAATGGAGGATATTTGTAAGTACATGGACAGTAATTCGTTCCTATTGATTGCCAGCAACTGGCTGACTACGCACGCTGTTCATGCAGAGAGAAGGTTTCGGGAAATGGAACAAGTGATAAAAACATTAGAAGAGATAGGAATTAATCCCGTAATGGCTACGGCTACCAGGGAAAAATTAAAAGCATCTGTAGACCTGCGATTAGAGGAATTTTTTGAGGGAAGGCAACCTAAAGATTATGATCAGGTTATTGCAGCAATAGAGGCTAAGACATCTTTTAAACATCTTTGACAACCTGGTAAATCCTTCTTTTCAGCGTTTTCTTCATGTAAAATTGGTTAACAGAAAGGGACCTAATTCCCAGAACTTAAAGAACCGAAAGCAGGGAAATTAAGAGAAAAGGTGGTCAGTTGAAAGATTATTGACAGGAAAAGATAGGAAAAATAAACACTGAAAGAAAGAGATAAATTAGATAGATCCAAACGCGAGAAATCCAACATGACCAATAGATACCGTGCACTTATTATGGGATGGGGTTCCTGGATAGTCAACTACTTACAAAGAATGATCGTTCCCGCGTTG
Organism: bacterium; assembly: GCA_046758525.1. Classification (GTDB taxonomy): domain Bacteria; phylum Aerophobota; class Aerophobia; order Aerophobales; family AE-B3A; genus AE-B3B. The sequence goes on along the minus strand of JBHIAL010000054.1, from coordinate 2,282 downwards.
TTGCCCCTTATCATTGCAACCTTTCGTATTTCCCGATCGGAGGCAGGTGCACTCATGACCGCTACTTTCATTGGTTATTCTCTGAGCATTATCCCCGCTGGCTATCTATCTGATCAGATTGGCCGTAAAACTGTAATAGTAGGAGGGATACTCCTCTACTCTTTGACCTCTCTTCTCATTGCTCTAAGTAGATCTCCAATCATCATGGCCTGGCTTCGTCTGGGAACAGGTATCGGGCTGGGTACACATATAGCTGCTTCTAATGCTCTTCTTTCTCGATACTTCCCTCCAGGTGACCGAGAAGGAGCCATTGGTTTTCACGAATCGGGCGCCAATATAGGTTTTATTCTGGCGTTTATTTTGGTGGGTTTGCTGGGAGAGCGACTGGGTTGGTCCCCTATCTTTCTAATCACCGGCCTTGCTGGATTGCTGTACAGCCTATTTTACTGGTGTACAGTTCCAGAGTCTCTTCCTCATACACGAAAGAGACTATCCTTTTCTCTACGAAAGATCCTCGGGGATTACCGTAACACCCTACTGGATAGATCTATTCTCCCTGTCATTTTGACTCTGGGAATTCTCTACTGGACTAGAAATGGAATTTGCACTTTCTTGCCTGTCTATTTGGTAGATAATAAGGGGTTTGGATTTGCCAACGCCTCCTTAATTGTATGGGTCATCCCAGCTGCAGGTATCCCGGGAAAGATCTTTGCAGGTCGTCTTTGTAATTGGTTAGGACGAGTTACACTCCTCACCGTGGCCTTTCTGAGTTCATCTTTTGGCGTGCTTTTATTATCTCTGGTCAACCATGCCCTAGTTCTCTGGGGATCACTCATTCTTTTTGGATTCTTTACCAATGCCGCTTCTCCACCCCTGTATGCTCATATTACCGAACTATATCAGGATTCACACATAGGTATGGCTCTCGGTACAGTCGTCGGCCTAGCGTGGCTTATTTCAGCTCTCTCTCCCACTCTTACAGGTGCGCTCATTGATGGGTATGGGTATACAGTTGCTTTCATCATTATTGCGGCAATCTTTGGGTTAGGAGTGTTAACGTTGGGAAAACTGAAATCTGACATCATAGAAAGGAACAAGATATAACCACCTACAATGAACATTTTAATAAAAAAAGAAAAATTAGTGATTTTGCCAAAGAAACTTGAGTATTTTAACCGGAAAAAAGATCTCGAGAAGGGATACTATTTAAGAAAGGAATTATTTAAAGAGCTGAAGAAATTTGAACAGGAGGGGTTTCAATATGAACAAATCGGCACAATTAAGGGAGCTGCTTAAACGCCCAGGGATCATCAGGCTCGTGGGAGCACATAATGCTTTGGTAGCAAAACTCGCAGAAAGAACTGGTTTTGAAGGTGTGTGGGCCGGTGGTTTAGGGATCTCAGCCTCATATGCTCTTCCAGACGCCAGCATAGTAAGTATGTCTCAATATCTGGAAGCGGCCCGTCAGATGAACGAGGTGACCTCGATTCCCATTGTTTCGGATTGCGACACCGGCTATGGGAATGCCAATAACGTAATTTATATGGTCAAAATGTTCGAAGCTGCGGGTATTGCTGGAGTCTGCATTGAGGACAAGAAGTTTCCCAAAGACAATAGTTTACTCGAGGGAGGCCGCCAACATCTTGCCCCTGTAAAAGAGTTCCAAGGGAAAATTAGAGCAGCAAAGGATACGCAGAAGTCGGAAGATTTCATGGTAATCGCCAGGGTTGAGGCTCTTATAGCTGGTTGGGGACAAAAAGAGGCCTTGAAGCGAGCGCATGCATATGTGGATGCTGGTGCCGATGCGATACTGATTCACTCCAAAAAAAGTACACCAGATGAAGTGGTAGAATTTATCAAGCATTTCAAAAATCGTAGACCAGTAGTCCTCGTCCCAACTACCTATCCAACGATTACCATTAAGGAATTAGAGGAACTGAAAGTCAAGATGGTTATTTACGCCAATCAAAGTTTGCGAGCAGCAGTCAAGGCAATGGAAGATGTTCTTGAAGAAATAAAACAAACGGGTTGTATCTGCACGATAGAAGGCAAAATTGTTCCCGTGAAACACATTTTTGAGCTCCAAGGTACCTTAGAAATGAAGGAAAAAGAGGGAAAGTATCTCCCCTCTTAAAGGGGAAAGACAAGAAGCATAAAAAATTAGCAGACTACCACAGGATAGGTGCCTATAATATGCCAACAGTGACATTGAATAGCAACTAACAAAAAGGAGGCCATCCATGCGTTTTTTCAAGAAAGAAAATAAAATACAAGAGCTAATG
>JBHIAL010000053.1:0-7251 GCA_046758525.1 bacterium | reverse complement strand
GGAAGAGATCGTTCATCCTCATCAGGCGCTACTGGTAATCCACGTTGTGTTCTGAGATATTCAATTTTATTCAAAGGTCTTTCGAGCTGTCGCCGTCGGGTGGTCGTAAGAGCTTCGTATTCCTTCTGTGCATCTTCAATCCGCTTGCCCAGTAGTTCTAGTTTCTCAAGGAACTCTTCCCATCGCTTCTTGAACGCACCTAACAATGACAGTATTTCGTTCGAGGTCCGCTCTAAGGCAAAATTGTCAACGGCCTGTCGAATAACTGCCAAAACGGCAAAGAGAGTTACGGGTGAGCAAAAGACTACTTTGTTTTTGATTCCGTCATCGAGAATTGAGCTGTCCTGTTCATGAATGAATGCATAAATCTGTTCATTGGGAATAAACAAGAGTACATAGTCAACAGTACTCTGTTCAGGATCGATGTATTCACGAGTTGTGACTTCCTTGATTCTGGCTTTGACGTCTCTCAAGAAGTCATTGCGAAATTTTGCCTTCTCTGACTCTGAGTCAGCTTCAAGGAACTTAACGTAGTTGTCTAAAGGAAATTTGACATCCATATTGAGTTTGAGGTTACGTGGCAGCAGGAAGGTAAAATCTGGTCGCGATCCAGCCCCTTCGATAGCTTTCTGTTTCAAATAATTCACATTCTCAGCGAAACCAGCAAGCCGCAAGACATCTTCTGCCATCCGCTCACCCCATTGCCCCCTCGCCTTTGCACTTGCTAGAGCTTCACGAAGCGTGTTTGTAGTCTTCATAAGAGCTGTAGTCTGCTCACTCGCTGTTTTCAATTGACTAGCAAGTTCTCCAAACTTCTCCATCCTGTCCTTCTCAAGTTCTTTCATGAGCTTGGAAACGTTTTCTAGTTCAGATGTCATGCGCTGCAATTGCTGGTCAATAAGACCTTTCTTTGCCTGTAATTGTTTAGCACTTACTTCTCTTTCCAATTCCAACTTTGCTTTGGCTAATTTGAGAAATTCTTCTGTAGACTTTGATAGTGCATCAAGCGACAGACCCCCAAAGCTCGCCTTCACATTGGCGATGACAGCATCCATATTTGCTTTACGTTGAGCTTCACTCTCACGAAACAACTCATCTGCAAGTTGCTTGGCTGTCTTTGCTTGTATTAGCCTCAAGGCAAGAGCAGCGGCCAAACCTAGAACGAACCCTCCAAATAGCGCTATAAGAATTGAGATCCAACTCATAGAATCCTCCTCAAGAACTCACTCGCAAACATCCTACGGGCTATTGTATGCATCTTATTAGTTTCCCCTCTGTTTCCCGCCGATGGCGGCTAACTCTCAAGAACCGAACTACTTGGTTTGTGCTCCTAAATTGACATATTTTGTATCATCTCAGCATGAAACTCACTTGGATTACTGCAGTTACCTTTCACCAAGCTGCTCCTTCTTCCCTAGCGGTGAACATTGTTACCGTATTCTTAGGATCAGGATGTTCCTGAACGAATGTTACCGGAAAATCCATCGTTGGGGGGTGCATGGCAGCTATTTTGAATACTGGTCCATTACCGGAGAGCATTAACTTCTTCGCTCCAAGTATCCACTTCATGCCGATAGTTATTGCTCCTGGAGGCGCCAGGGTGTACAGCGGTTTATCCGGAGGATCCCAGTCACCTCGCAGGGCTCTTATATAAGTTTCTGGATTCAGATGGGGAAGAATACGAGTGGGGGCATTCTTAAATTCTTCCGGAGTCATATGAGTCCAATGAGTCATAAGGTCCGGAGCTTCCTCGAAAGCTACATGTCCGTGCTCCCCGATACCATCAAAAGAAATGTCCACCCCTTTTCCCTTGGTAATTTCGGCAATTTTCTTACCGATAGCATCAGGATCTCGTGGATCAGGGAACCATATATGACCTTTAGGAATATCGACTTTATCGAAGAGTACTTTCTTGGTTGATCCATAAAAGCTCCAGGGATGGGCCTCCGGTACCGGCCTGTTAATCCAATCGAGAACTTCATCCATATTAAAGGTCCAAACATTCTTCCAACTAATCCTCTCTTTAGCACTCATTTCAATAACATAGGGATACATTAAAGGAGGACGGGTATAACTTCCAGCAGGGATAATAAAGGTTGAGGGCTTATCTGCTGCATTATTCTCCTTTATTTTATCTATCATAGCTTTTGCTAGTGCTCGCCCGACATCTTCCCACTTGGGCAATACTACCACCTTAACAGGACTCCATTTATCTATTTCTTCTAAGGGCATGGCAAGCAGCTTTTCCATATCTTCCTTACTCAAGGTGACATTGCGGACTATTCCTTTAAATCTTGGCATTTTTTCTCCCTCTGTCTTTTTATGGTGATGAACTATTTTTTTCTGGGGTGCCTAGCAGGCATGCTAGGCACCCTTAAGAGATCGCCGGCTACTTTTCTATTGCCTCTACTGCTCTCATCATATCCCCGGCGGCCTTCTCTACCGTTTTTACCTGGGTTAAGGCATTCATAACTTCTACCTGGCACACCCGGGAAAACTCAGAGTACCAAGTAACCTGAGGTAAACCGTGCAGATATTTAGCCTGTTTGCCAAACTGCTTCCAGTAAGGATACAGCTTCAAGAGTTCCGGATCATTAAATAATTCTGTCCATATGGGTAAACTTCCTATAGCTAAAGATTGGGCTTTATTGGTCTCCTTGTTAGTAATGAACTGGATAAAAGCCCAAGCTTCATCGGGGTGCTTACTGGTCTTAGGGACAGCCAATGCCTCTGGAAGAGAAAGAGCCGCACCAATATCCTTGGTCACCCCCAAAGGTTTAGGAGCAACTTCCACTTCCCCTGCAATGTTTGATACTTCGGGATTGCGGGAGTACGCGTATAGGCCGGGCCAGGCCTGGGGGAAAAAGGCCGTATCTCCGCGGAGAAAAACATTCTGAGATACCTCTTGAGAACTGGTCAGAGAAGCTGGATCTACGATCCTGTACTTATGGAGAAGATCTACCATAAACTGCAGAGCGGCCACAACTTCTGGTGAATCCAATGTCGGGTTTCCCCTCTCATCGAGCAACCTGCCACCAAAGCTGTGAGCAAATACTGTCTGAGCATTGGCAAGAGCCTGACCCATTTCCCATCCCTCTATGAACCCATACTTGGCTATGCCTGCCGCCATTAGACGTCTGGATTGTTCAACCAGTTCATTCCAGATTAAAGGAGGATCTGCAATTCCTGCATCTTTCAGCATTCTGGCGTTATACATAAAGAATCTCATGTCGTTGTTCCAGGTTACCCCGTACAAATGACCCTTGGCAGAAAAGAGACTATTTAGAGCCGGAAGCATATCTTCTATATATTCGGTTCCGGCGTAGTTTTCTAAAGGGAGAAGCCATTCTGTTTCTGCAAACTGGGCCACCCAGCTATTATCAAACTCAACCACGTCATAGGCAGTGCTACCCGCAGCCAAGGCAGGCACAAGCTTATCCGCTACCCTATCCCAACTTGCACTTACTATATTTACTTTGGTCCCCGTCTTTTGCTCAAATTCTACAGCCTTCTGCTCAAAATAACCCAATATATCCGCCTCATGATCGGGCATAATCACGGTTATCTCGACCCCAGCCAAAGCTACAGAACCAAATAAGCTAAATATTAAACCTGCCACCAAGATACTGAGAACTTTCCTCATTTTAAAATCTCCTTTCTATTTTTGGTTCCTTGTCCCTAGAACTACTTTCCACCACCTCCTTTTGGACCAATTTTTTAACCTCTCTTGGGGAAATAAATGTTATATTTTTAATAGCTCTCAAAAGACCTTATCCTTTGACCGCCCCTCCAGTTAACCCCTTTATTATGAACTTCTGGAAGGTCAGGGCTAGTATCACCGGAGGAAGGCTGGCCAATACGCCACCAGTGCTCATCATAACATAATCTGCTCCAAATTTGGTACTGAATTCCGATACCAAAACCGGCAATGTCTTGGCTACCGCTTCAGTAAGGATCAAAGCGAGAAAAAATTCATTCCAGGCTACTATGAAAGCAAATATACCTGTAGCAGCTAATCCTGGTGCAGCTAAAGGCAAAACAACTCTAAGCAATGCACCCAACCTGGAACACCCATCTATCCTGGCCGCGTCTTCTATATCGATGGGTATTGTCTGGAAATATCCCATCATTATCCAAATCATAAGAGGTAATACAAAAGAAGAATAAGTAATAAATAAACCCAAATGGGTATCCAAAAGGTGAAGATTCATCATAACTACATAAATAGGAATTACAATTGCTACTGCTGGAATCATCTGGGTAGCTAAAATCATTAAAAGAAGAGAGTGCCTGCCTCGAAATCGAAGTCTGGTGAATGAGTAAGATGCAATAGATCCGATGACCAAACATAGAGCCGTTACACTTCCAGCAACGATAATGCTATTCCCCACCGCCCGTTTAAAGTAGCGAGCTGCCCTGGTAGTCCGGGCTCCTCCAAATAATATCTCTTTGTAGCTTCTTAAAGTTGGATTCCTCGGGATCCAGTGGGGGGGAACGGAGAGCAGTTCGGTCTTTATGGAGATACTGGAGATGATTAACCAACAAAATGGAACCATGGTAAACAGAAAAATTAATACAACCAGGGTATATAATAATACCTGATAAGCTGGCAAGTGCTTGAGAAAACCGGTAATTTTCATTTCTACTTTTTTCATCAAATCGCTTGTGCGTATAAGCTTTCTGTGTAAACGAGCCTCACATAGACTACCACAAACACCAGAACGATCAGAGTTATCAAATAAGATAAAGCGGCTCCATATCCAAAACGAAGGAACTTAAAAGTGGTGAGATAGGCATAAAATGTGACTACCTGGGTACTTTCAGCAGGACCACCCCTTGTTATCATATAAACTATATCAAAGCTGTCTCTTATGGCCCATACTGATTTGATGACAATCAAAAGTAATATTATAGGCTTTAGCAGGGGTAGGGTTATATATCTAAAACGACGCCAGGCACCGGCCCCATCCACCTTGGCTGCCTCATATAAAGAGGAGGGAACAGTTTGAAGAGAGGCAAGAATAAAAAGGACCCCCACCGGGGTCTCCTTCCATATCTCCGCCATTATGACAAAATTCATCGCTACTCTGGGATCCGCCAGCCACACCTTGTAAGAATCAATCCACCCTAACTGTAGTAGAAACCCATTAAGTGCACCGTAGCTACCATCGTATATCCACTTCCACATCATTCCATTCACCACGGAAGAAAGTGCCCAGGGAAGTATTATTAATCCTCTCACAAAGGCCCTACCCCTGAAGTCTTGATTTAACACCAGAGCTATCCCAAGACCGAGAATCATCGCTACTCCTACGCTGACCCCCGTAAAGTAGAAGGTACGTCCAACGGCAGCCCAAAAAACTCGGCTATGCAATATCTTGATATAATTTTCCAACCCGACAAAGGGAAACTCTCCCGGACGCACTAAATATAACTGATGGAGGCTTATATAAACTGAGTAAAGTATTGGCCAGATTATGACACTGAAGATTACTGCGAGACTGGGCAAAATTAATAGATAGCCGATTCCTGCCGATGAAGTTAGCCATCTTTTCATCTTTTACTCACACCTATTTATTCAAAAGACTTATTCACCACAGGGGTAGCCTTGCCAGCCCACAGCTTCACAACTTGACTAAGATTCTTTGGTGAATCAGGATTAACCCACTCTGCTATAGCTTTGTGGTAGGCAAGAAGATAGGTAATGGGCATATAACGATAAATAAAAAGCTTGTTTCAATTTTTCCTTTTATGAAGCCAGAAGCAATTAAATCAAGTCAGGTTATCGTAATGGTTAAGTCATTCTTATGATAATAACATCCCTATAGCTGTCAACCCCGCGCGATTCTCTAACAGGGCTTATAAGCAGTATTCTGTGGAGGCATTTAAAGTCTGATTTTCCAAGGTCTCCTTTCTGCCAGGGGAACCAGTAACCTCTTTAGAATATAGGATTTCAAGTTCTTAGACATTTTACAAATTATTGTAAATACCGTCTGTCATCTCTGAAACATATTTTGCTATAGCAGGAGCGGCTGTGAGACCTGGGGATTCTATCCCAATAAGGTTTATTAAACCGATTAAACCTCTTTCAGACTCATGGCAAATTACAAAGTCTCTAAAGTCTTCATTCTGTGTTTGTAATTTTGGTCTTATACCAGACATAGCTGGTGAAAGATCATTCAGATCTATGGTAGGGAGATATTTCCTAATAGAATTATAAAATTCTTCCTTTTCTGATTCTACGCCATAATCAATTTCATCTACAAAGTAAGCATTGGGTCCGAATTTGATGTCGTGATTTAGATCGAGGCCAGCATGTATGCCAATAGAAAATTTTTCAGGTATGGGATATATCAAGTGATGTAGAAAACTTTTATTCCAAGAAAAATAGTCTCCTTTACAGGGATGTAATCGATAGCCAGCCTCATCTATATCTATGCTGGCCATTTCTGCTATTTTATCTGAGCACAGACCTGCTGAATTTATCAAAATTTTTGTAGTAAACTCCTGTGTCGTTCCATCTGAATTCTTTACTTTAAACTTGAATCCAAAGTTTTCTTTGTTTACACCAGTGACCTCTGAATTATATACAATAAGAACACCCTTAGACTTTGCTGCATTAGCGAAATATCTCATCAGGCCATGAGAGTCTATTATTCCTGAATCAGGAGAATGTATAGCTAATTTGGCATTTACATAAGGCTCTATTTTCTTGATATCAGTTGGTTCATAAAATACCAGGCCAACGACACCGTTTTCCTCACCTCTTTGTTTCAAGGCTTCTAATATACCAATCTCTTCCTCGTCCGTAGCTACAATAAACTTCCCCAATTTTTCATAACCAATGTCATTCTTGTCACAAATATCATAGAGCATTCTCTTGCCTTCAACACACAAATTAGCTTTCAAAGAACCTGGTGGGTAATGGATGCCAGAGTGAATAACTTCGCTGTTTCTGCTACTAGTTTCCTGTCCAAAACTGTTGTGCCTATCTACCACGATAATATTTTCGTATTTTTCGGAAAGCTCCCTGGCAGTTGCCAAACCTACAACACCTGCGCCAATTATAGTTATGTCAACATCAGTCATAAAATGAGAATTCCTTCAAAATAGTGGAAGGTAAGACATTTTAAATCATCCGCTCTACCAAAATTATCCTGCCAGTCATCAGGTATATAGGCATTTCTCACCACCTCCTCTCATCTCACCTTCTCTGTTCGCATTAGGGTTTAAGAGTAACTCTATCTTAGG
>JBHIAL010000052.1:0-7265 GCA_046758525.1 bacterium | reverse complement strand
AGTTAAGTAATCCTGGAGAGAAAGAGAAGCAATGGCGACATACGGTGTAAATGTAGATGGAGAGAGGATATTCAATAACTTCCAATATTTAGCTGAGGACTTAGAAACAATAACAGCGACAGGGTTTGATTTTGCTGAGATTTCTATTTCAGGATTAGAAGTAATAAATAATGCTCAGTTAATCCCGGAGAAAGTGGGTAAGGTAAAGAAGATCTTAAATCAATTTGATCTGCAGTACTGTTTCCACGCCCCGGATCCTTTAAACTTAGCCAGTTTAATTGATCCGGATATGGAAGTATCTATAGCTAAGGTCATCATGGACTTCATGGAAGAGGTAAATTCTAAACTGCTGGTAACTCATCCCGGATATATCCCTTATGGTACTACCTCTGGGCATCTTCCTGTAGAAAAGGCAAGAAAAACTTTCTTGGATTGTTTGAAGGAGTGCGGAAGCTACGCTCAAACTAAGGGTATAACTCTATGCGTGGAGAATCTTCCGGTTAAGGGAAGCAGATTCTGTTTTGGAGAGAGAGTGGATGCGCTGTGCGCAACTGTTGATGAGGTGGGGATGGAAAATGTAAAGATAGCCTTTGATTTTGGTCATGCTTTAAGTAGCTGTAATTATTTTAACCTTGATCTTTTAGAGGAGGTAAGAAAAGTTGTAGACTATACCCAACACATCCACATACACGATGCTCACGGAAAGGGAGTGACAGGATTGAATGATCAACCATTAAAAGAGAGAGTAGTTTATGGAACCTGTCATCATCTTCCCTTAGGTTGGGGAAAGGTACCCTATGTCAAGGGACTGGGGTTGTTAAAAAAGAGAAAAGTTCTTACCATCGCTTTGGAGCTTCGCCCTAGATACAGGGATTATTATAAAAAAAATTTAGAGGAGTTAAAATATAGAATGGGGGAACTCACATAAAACGTTCCTATCCGCCGCATCTTCTTGACTAAATATTAAGACAGGGTAGAATGCAACTCACTGCTGCAACCGGTTGCACACCATAGAGAGTCTCTTAGAAAAGTGATGAAATTATCCCTGATTAGTGAAAAGCTAAACAGGGATGGAAAGAGGATTTTCGAGAGAACTAAAAAATCTCTGACAAAGGAGGTGGTGGGTAATTTAAAGCCGGGAGAAGTTTTAAAAAGGTGGGCTTAGTTTAGCTCAGGATAAAGGAAAGTTCGCCGGTGAGAACTTTCAGGGAAATTTGGACGCTCTTAAAAAGGAGGCAACAAAATGGTTAAAAGATTCTTAATCATAGGAACAGTGGTGATGGTGTTCTTCTCTGCTATGTCTATCACACTGTTAGGTGCGGAGGAACTAAAGAAGCCCAAAGTTTATAAACTCACAGCAAGTGTTATCGGACCAGGACCAATGGGAATCAAAAAGGCTGCCAATATAGAGCTGGCAGCCAAAAGACTTAATGAACTATTGGAGATCCTGGATTCACCAGTAAGAGTTCAGGTGGATGTGGAATTTTCAGAATTGAAGTGGGGACCATTTTCAGAAAAATTCTACATGGATTTTAAAGCTGGTAAATCGCCCGACATTTTCACCTTGAGGGAAACGGCAGATTTAGCCAAGGGTGGCTTTATTGTCTCTCTGGATGAGCACATCAAGAGATTCTGGAGCAGTAACTACTATGATTTTTATCCTAATGTCTGGGAAGGTGCCAAGTGGGCTGGCAAAATCTGGGGTATACCCCACGATTTATCTCCTACAGGAATCTGGTACAGAAAAGACGTTCTGAGAAAACTCGGCTACTCTGATGCTGAGATAAACAAGATGTTACCTGAGAGTGGCGAGACGACCCTGGATACGGTAGCAAAGTTGGCCAAAGAGGCAAAAGATGCGGGCCTGGTTGAATTCGGTATTCTCCATAGACCGAGCAAAGGATCAGGTTTTTATGCAACCTTACTCCCCTTTGGTGCCGAGACTTATAATCCGAAGACAGACAGGTTGATCTTGAATAAGCCTGCCATGTTGGAGTTTTACCGATGGCATGCCCGTCAGGTCGAAAAGGGAGTGATTCCTCCTGAGCCTTCACCCTGGAAGACCATACATGGTACATTTGTTGAGGGCAAGACATTCAGCACCTGGGCCAGTCACGTAGGTACTCCTGCTGAATGGAAGGAAAAATATGGTTTAACCGATGAAATTCTGAAAAGGGATCTGGGATTCCTCCCATTTCCACCAGCGGTTCCCGGCCTCTTACCCGTTTCGGTACACGATTTTCCACTCTATTTCGTATCTTCTCAAAGCAAGCATCCAGAAATTGCTGCCTTGATAATAATGCTGGCCACTTCCCCCGAAGCTGCGGCTATACATTCTCAATTCTCACTACGACCACCTTACAGAAAATCTGCATTAAACCATCCGTTGATTGCAAACATAGACTACATCCAAAAGGTTGCCTCTTCAGCAGAAGTTGTTAGACCTGTTCCCATCCATCCCAAATTCTGGACCTATATGGAACGTGCATTTGAAACTCTCAAAGGCGTTGAGGCAGGGATAATCACACCTGCTGAGGCTGTCAGGGATTTGGAAGCCTTCGTAAAAACTGAAATACCAGGTATAGAAATTGTAGAGTAGTAAAGCAGCATAAAATACCTGAAGGGCCTTGGTATCTGCTGAAAAGACGGTAAGCACGATGCGGAAATTAAGAAATGTCTTGGGCTTGTCTTCCCTTCATCTTTTCCTTGGTCCCAGCGTAGGTTTTGTGCTTTTGTTCTACTTTGTCCCCATTGTGCTTACCGTCCTTATGTCTTTTACAAAAATAACTCAAACTTATGAGTGGGAATTTGTGGGGCTTGACAACTTTCGGAGATTGTTTGGGGGTGGGGACCCTCTCATTCCCAGGATTATTAAAAATACCATCATCTATGTCGCTGGTGGTCTTCCTGTGACCATTGGTGTTGCACTTTTGGTATCCCTCCTTTCTATGAGGATGAAGCGAGCGGCCGGGCTCTTCTTCAGGGCCATATTCTTCTTACCCAGGACAATTCCTCCAGTAGTCTGGGGTTTCCTCTGGGCCTGGGGATTTGAGGGTACACACTACGGCATCTTTAATTCAATTTTAGCAGGTTTTGGTTTCTCTCCCATTTATTGGTTTATCAAATACCCTATGTTAATTATAATTTTTGCCAATGGCTTTTTGGGCGTTGCATTGGCTATGCTCGTTTTTACCTCTGCTATTGAGGCCATACCTGTAGATTATATCCGAGCTGCTGAAGTCGATGGGGCTTCGTTTTGGCAGCTGTCTATGTACGTTATAATACCCCTTTTAAAGTGGCCTATATTAACCATGACCATATGGCATTTGATGTCTTTGATAAATTCCTATGTATACATAATGTTAATTACTGGAGGTGGGCCTTATTATGCCACTGAAGTGTGGTCTCTTTACGGATATCACAGTGCATTTCAGAATCACCAATACGGTTATGGAAGCAGCTTAATGATGATGCTTATGCTTGGTAATGCAATTCTTTTTGTCATTATCTGGAAAATTTTTGGTATAGGACGCCTACTTCGGCCTTCAGGAGTGGAAGTATGAAAATATTAAAGAGAGCTTTCCCCTACCTTGTACTTGCCATAATTTCTGTTCCCTTTCTGACGATGTATACTGCTTTCTTTGTTCAATCTGTAAGTGAAAGGATCTCACTTGGCATTATTCCAGAAAAAATAGGTCTTTCTAATTTTAGTTTTCTCTGGCAACCAATTCCCTGGGGTTTGAAAGAAACCAGTGTATGGAGTGTTCTCTTTAATACAAATCTTTTTGCACTTGTCTCCGGTGGGATCGTGACGGTGGTATGCCTTTTAGCTGGCTATGCTCTCTCCAGAATTGCTTTTCGTGGAAAGAGTTTTTTTCTGTCGCTACAGTTAATGCTTCACGCCTTCCCTGGACCCATTCTTTTGATAGCCGTATTTCTTTTTTTGCTCTATTTAAAATTGTTATATAAAATCCCGGGGGTAGCTCTGGCAAGAGCCTCCTTAGAGATCCCTCTGGGAATTTGGATAATAAAGGGGTTCTTTGATGCAATACCACTGGATATAGAAAGAGCTGCTGTAGTAGATGGTTGCAGTCGGCTCCAGGTGTGGTACAGAATCTTTCTTCCCCTCATCAAGCCAGGAATAGCAGCGGTCTTCATATGGGGATTTTTGTATGCCTGGCATGATTTTATTTACGTCTACACTCTGTTACCAGGCAAGATTCGATTAATGTCGACCCTTATCCAGGGTCTCATTGCTACTGAAGTAATGGATTATGGGCTCCTTGCAGCTCTATCGCTTTTTTATATGTTACCCCCTTTATTCCTTTTTGTTGTTCTTCAAAAAGCGCTTCTGAAGGTTCCGGTATTGGGTGGCAAGGGAGGAGTTTAAAACTAACAAAAGAGTTTTTGTCGTTTCAGGTGCGATAAAGTGAGCTTAATCGGCATAAATATCCACGGAAGTCTCCTGAAAGGTGAGACTAAAAATATCAAGAAAATCTGTAATCAATTCTCAGAAATGGGATTTGGATGTGTGGAATTTCCCTTAGAGCAGTTGGGTGCCATAATTGACTGTAGAGTGAACAAAAGTGTCAGTACTGTGATCTACCAGATTCTGTCTTCATATAATTTTAAACGGTCACTCCATTGTGGGTTAAATCTTACAGACCCTCGTCAAACTACCCCTAAATTATGGAAAGCTATAATAGATTTTGCCAACTCTATCGATGCAGAAACTTTGATTGTACACGGCGGAGAGATACCTCCCTCTGTGAATCGCGAAATATCCCCTAAAGCGTACAAGGATATTTTCACCAGGACCTTTCACAATTTAGCCACCTTTGCTGAGGGTTCCGGGGTTAACATAAGTATCGAAAATGCTGAACCGAGATTTGACGAGAGGTTGAGTGACTTAGTTAATATTCTGAAAGGGCTCGAGCTTAAGAATATAGGGATCACCCTGGATGTAGGACATCTTTACCTGTCGGCAAAGGTACACGGTTTTGACCTTTTTCAGGCAGTTCAAGAGGCTTTGCCTTTTCTTAATCACGTTCACTTGGCTGACAATTTTGGTAAAACGGATGGCTTGGGCACAAGAAATTGGACAACAGGTTTGGGTGATCTTCATCTTCCTATAGGATGGGGATCGGTGCCGATTAAAGATATAATAGGAATCCTTAAGGGTAATTATGAGGGAGCATATTTACTTGATTTACATCCACGTTTCATTGAATTTTTTCCAGAGAGTTTGAAGCGCCTCCAGAATATTCTATCCTCAGGGGAAGATAAATATCTTCGACGGAATCACAAGATTTAGGGTTCAGTGTAAGTTTAATTGGCCACAGGAAAGAGAAAAATGGAAGTAACTCTGAGAAGTCTTAGTAAATATTTTGGCAATGTCAGGGCAGTTGATGATTCGACTCTTAAGATAAAAGACGGTGAATTTGTGGCCTTACTTGGTCCCTCAGGATGTGGAAAAACAACTACATTATTTATGGTTGCAGGAATCTATAAGCCAACCAAAGGTTATATTTATTTTGATGATGGGATGGTTAACGAGGTTTTGTCCAAAGACAGGGACATCGGCATGGTATTTCAAAGTTATGCACTTTATCCACATATGAGTGTATTTGATAACATTGTTTTCCCCTTAAAATTAAAGAAGGTTCCTAAAACCGAAAGGGCAAAGAAAGCTAAAGAGGTAGCTGAGCTACTTCGTATTGAGGAACTACTGAAAAGAAAACCTGGGGAGCTATCTGGTGGTCAGCAGCAGAGGGTTGCCCTGGCACGTGCTCTGGCTAAAGGGCCAAAGGTGCTTCTTTTAGACGAGCCCCTATCAAACTTAGATGCCAGGCTTAGAATAATGATGAGGTCGGAGCTTAAAAGGTTACAGAAGAAACTGGGTATTACTACCATATTTGTGACTCACGATCAGCTGGAAGCGATGACTATGGCTGATAGAATCGCTGTCATGAAAGAGGGAAGACTGCAACAGTTTAGTACACCTGAGGAGTTGTATGACTTGCCTCATAATTTATTTGTAGCAAGTTTTATTGGTAGCCCTCCTATGAACCTTATAGATGCTAATGTCGTAAGAGTAGAGGGTAAGCTTTGGTTGAAAACGAAGGACTTTAAATTTGCTCTACCGGAAGAGACCACTTACCGGCTGGAGAAAAATCTACAAGACTCGGAAGTAATACTGGGCATAAGACCGGAAGATGTAAGGATTGAATCTAATGGGATAGGGGCAGAGATTTATGTGGTAGAGCCATTAGGTAGGGAGGTGCTGGTTAGCTTAAAAGTGGGAGAAGAGATACTCAAGGTGTTAGTTTCAAAACCCTTTAGCTACAAGATGGGCGACAAAGTAGGTTTAAAGTTGAATACTCATAAGATCCATCTCTTTGATAGGAAAACGGAGAGGTCACTTTTGGTCTAACTCTTTCCCAATTTACAGACTTAACGCATGGGCTGTGACCTTAAAGCTTTGTCATTCACCCATCCATGCTGGGGATCCTCCCTCATAATCATAATCCGCTTGTCTCCTGCTAAAACCCAGAGATAGTATAGCTTATAGCCTGGGGCAGCCACCACGGGATGGTATCCTTTGGGGATCAATACCACATCGTTATTTTCCACCACATACACTTCATCCAATTGTTTATCAGCCGAGTAAATTCTCTGAATTCCGAATCCTTGCTCAGGATAGACTTTGTAAAAGTAAACTTCCTCCAGTTTTACCTCCTGAGGCAGGTTATCTTCATCATGCTTATGAGGAGGGTAGCTAGACCACTGTCCTGATTCATTGAAAGTTTCACCTACCAGTAGAGTCTCCGCCCCAATATTATTCACGATTATGTTGTGGATCTCTCGACGATAATTATCCTTACCGCGTTTTTCTATCTTTACATGGTCCGGTTTAATTAAGACTGGATTTCCTCTCCTTTGAGCTGGAGCAGTAATAATGGCCACCTCCAGACCACTGTTGGCCATCATTCGGTATTCATTACCGGCTGGTACATAAAGAGCAGTAGCTGGACCCTCAAAAACAGTTCCTCGATCTCCTATTTTCAAGAAGTGTTCTGCACCACAGAAAATGTCACAGCTACCACTCAGGATTACTAGAGCAGTTTCTCGATCATTAAGTGCGGGTCCATCAAATTTTTCCCCCTTTTTTAGTCTTAGAATCCCCAGGTGAATCAGCTTGATCCCTTCTTTTCCCTCAATAATAGAAACATATCCTTTCTCCAACTTCTCTCGAATCTTTAGAT
>JBHIAL010000051.1:0-7276 GCA_046758525.1 bacterium | reverse complement strand
GATATAAGGCTCCTCCGGGGAAAGTCCCTCGATACGCGTATAAATCTCCTGAATAGCCATGCTTTCCTGGTACTATCGAATGACGGAGGTTGTCCCTATCAACTTTGACCTTTGGCAAACTTTTTGTATAATGAAGCAAGAACTGGAAAACTCGAGGATTTTGAAAGTTCATAAAAAGAGATAGGGAGGTGAGAGATAATGGAAAGCTTGTTAGGCAAGTTTTTGTTATCAGGTCTGGGAGTTCTGGTTCTTACCCAGGAAAAGATTGAGGAACTTATAGAAGAACTGACTAAAAAGGGAAAAATCGCTGAGAAGGAAAACCAGAAGCTTTTGACACAGATAATTGAGAAAGGCGAGGAAAAGAGAAAAGAGATAGAAGGGAAAATAAGGGAGAAAGTGGAAATCATGCTTTCTCAAATGAATGTAGCCACCAAGGATGATATCCAGAAATTGGAAAAGAGGATAGAGAGTTTGGAGAAAAAGAGAAAAGGTTAATTTGACAGGGGAAGAGAGCTATGATACTATCTCAGGCAAAAAGAATTCAATGATGAAGGGTAAAGTAGTTCACCTAGGTTTATTTGGGCTAGGCACGGTGGGAGGAGGAATAGTTGAGCTTTTATCAAGAAAAAAAGGAAAAAAAGACCACCATAAGCTTGTCCTGGAAAAGATTGCGGTCAAGCACCTGAATAAGGAAAGGTCTGTCCCGGTTCCCTTGCATCTGTTGACTACAAATCCCAGGGAAATCTTAGCTAATCCCAAGATTGATACGGTGGTTGAGGTAATAGGGGGGATATCCCCAGCCAAAGAAATAATTTTAGAAGCTCTTAAAAGAGGTAAGAATGTGATTACTGCTAACAAGGCTGTCCTAGCCCGGGCCGGAAGTGAGATTTTTAAGCAAGCGTTGGAAAACGGCTGTTATCTAGGAGTAAGGGCGTCTAATATTGCTGCTTACCGTCTTATAGAAAGTTTAATTTCCTCACCCTTCCAGTTCGAGAAATTGATTGGTATTTTTAACGGGACTTGCAACTATATTTTGACAGAGATGGAAAAAGAGGGTGAAGATTTTTCCCCCATTCTCAAAAAAGCTCAGGAAATTGGCTATGCTGAGCAGAATCCTTCAGATGATATTGATGGTTATGATACCGCTCATAAATTAATTGTTTTACTTGGTTTAGCCCTGGGTTATTTTCCTCCTCTGGATTCTCTTTTTATAGAAGGGATTAGAAGGATCTCCCAGCAAGACATTCTCTTTGCAAAAGAGTTGGGATATAGAATTAAACTTCTGGCTATTGCCAAGAGAGAGGATGATGTGCTGGAGGCTCGTGTCCATCCTGCTCTTCTGACGTGGGGAAGAGGTCTAGCTCGTTTGGATGGGATAGAGAACGGAGTCGAGCTACGGGACGAAGTAGGAGTAGAGATAGGAATGCAGGCACCAGGAGCCGGTAAATACCCTGCTGCTACCGCGATTCTAGAAGATTTAGTTAGTGTAGCCCGGGGAAGGAAGTTAATCTATCCTCGACCGAAGAGACACCTAACCGTAAAAAAAATGGGGGAGATAAAGACCAAGTATTATTTAAGATTCAATGCCCTGGATAAGGTGGGGGTTTTGGCAAAAATTTCTGGAATTTTAGGTGATCATAATATAAGCATTAAGTCGGTTTTACAAAAAGGAGAGAATAAGAAACTACCAGGGGTCGTGCCGGTAATAATGCTTACCCATCAGGCGAAAGAGGATGATATTCAGAGTGCTCTGTGTAAAATAGATAATTTAAGAGTAGTGAAGGAAAAATCCTTGCTGATTCGAGTAGAACAAGGAATTTTCTAGCCATTAGGAGGAAAAAACAGATGTCTATAGTTACCATGAAGGATCTATTAGAGGCTGGGGCCCATTTTGGTCATCGAAGGAGCGCTTGGAATCCTAAAATGAAACTCTACATTTATCAGGAAAGAAATCAGATACACATCCTTGATCTCAGCATAACAGTAAAAAAAATAGAAAAGGCTTGTCAGTTTGTCAGAGATTTAGCAGTGGAAGGAGGAGCTGTGTTATTCGTGGGGACTAAACAGCAAGCAAAAAAGTGTATCGAGGAAGAGGCAAAAAGATGCGGAGCTTTTTACATCAACAATCGTTGGTTAGGAGGGTTTTTAACTAACTTTTCCACCGTAAAGAAGAGAATAGATAGACTCCGTGATTTAGAAAAGCAGGAAGTGGAGGGTGAATGGGAAGTTCTCTCCAAGAAAGAAGAAATGAGTTTTCGTCGAGAGACAGAAAAACTTAGACGAAACTTAGCCGGTGTCAAGGACATGACCACCCTTCCCCAAGCTATTTTTGTGACTGATCTTAAGGTAGAAGAAATAGCTGTTAAGGAGGCAAGGAAACTGGCCATTCCGATTGTGGCTATAGTGGACTCTAACGGCGATCCTAGTCTTCTAGATTATCCCATTCCAGCTAATGATGATGCCATAAAAAGCATTAGACTGATTGCATCTAAAATATCCGATGCTATTTTAGAAGGGAAAACCCTTTGGGAAAAGAAACAAAAAATATTGGAGAAAGAGAAGGAAGAGGTAAAAGAGGAAAAAATAGAAGAAATGGAAGAAGAGATCGCCAGGGAAGAATTAAAAGTAAGTGGATCGGATGAAATAAAAACAGAACAGGAAAAGATTGCGGTAAAGGAAAAAGAAGAGGAAGAGAAGTTAGAGTCAGCTATAGAGCAACCACAACCAGAGGAGAAGATAGAGATCGAGGCCGAAGGAGAACCGGAGCAGATAAAAAAAGATGCAGAGGAAAAGCCTAAAGCAAGCCATGACCAGGATTTTGGGAAGACAGCCGAGACAGAGAAAGTAGAAGAGAAGAGAGTAGAGGAAGAGACGAAAAAAGCAAAATCGGAAAAGGATACTCCAGAAAATCTTAAAAAAGGTGAGAAATGATGGAAGTTTCACTTGATAAAGTAAGGAGGTTAAGAGAGGAAACCTCAGCCGGAATCTTGGATTGTAAGAAGGCTCTGGTAGAGACAAAAGGTAATCTCGAAGAGGCAAAGAGAATTTTAAGGAAAAAGGGAATTGAGATTGCCCGGAAAAAAAGTGGTGAAAAAACCGCTCAGGGCATCATTACTTCTTATATTCATCATAATGGAAGAGTGGGGACACTGGTAGAGATTCATTGTCAATCTGATTTTGTAGCAAAAAATTCTGAATTTCAAGAATTCGCCAAGAGTGTTGCTATGCATATTGCTGCCTTAGATCCTCGATGGATATCTGCCGAAGAAATCCCGGGAAAAGTGCTTGAAGAAGAAAAGGCTATTCTGAAGGCCCAAGCTGAAAAGGAAGGTAAACCCAACAAAATTATTGAGAAAATTGTAGAAGGAAGAATGAAGAAATTTTATTCAGAGGTCTGCCTTTTAGAACAACCCTTTTTTAAGGATGAGAAAAAAACAGTACGGCAGCATCTTGAGGAGATCATTGCCAAAGTAAGCGAAAACGTAAAAATTCACCGTTTTATGAGATATGAACTAAGAGAAGGTCAAAATAGTTAATGGGCCAATCAGAAATTAGATGGAAAAGGGTTCTTCTGAAGATAGGAGGGGAAAGTCTCGCTGATGACAAGGGTTATGGGATTTCATCTTCTCGGGTTCGCCTGATTTCTCGAGAGATAAAAGAGGTTAAAAAATTGGGAGTGCGAATAGGGATAATGATAGGAGGAGGCAATATCTTCAGAGGTGAGGTAGCCAGCAGAGAAGGAGTTGACAGGGCTACCGCTGATTATATGGGAATGTTAGCTACCATCCTTAATGCTTTAGCTCTTCAGGACACTCTGGAGAGGATGGGGGTAGTTACCAGAGTGCAGACAGCTATTGGGATGCAAGAGATTGCCGAACCTTATATTCGAAGAAGAGCTCTTCGTCATCTGGAAAAGGGAAGAGTTGTCATCTTTGCCGGGGGTACAGGAAACCCCTATTTTACTACCGATACGGCAGCCGCCCTGCGTGCCCTAGAAATAGAAGCAGAGGTTATTTTCAAAGCTACTAAGGTAGACGGAATCTATTCTTGTGATCCCCTCAAGAATAAAAAAGCAAAGAAATTTGATAAAATAGACTATGTTGAGGTACTTAATCGCCGATTAGGGGTCATGGATGCAACGGCAATCTCACTCTGTATGGATAATCAGCTTCCTATCATTGTCTTTAATCTTCACCAAAAGGGTAATATCAAAAGGATACTCCTGGGAGAAAAAGTAGGCACAATTGTCACTGGATAAAATACCTTTCCCATTTTTTTTGAGGCGGAGGAAGCAATGTTAAAGGAAACCTACCAGGAAAGCAAGAGAAGAATGGAGGAGTCTATTCGCAGTCTCTCGGAGAGATATGCTCGAATGCGAGGAGGAAGAGCTCGGACAGATTTAGTTAGTGGGATAAAAGTCGATTGCTATGGCTCAAGGATGAGTCTGGAGCAAATCTCCAATATTTCTATTCCTGAGCCTCGTCTTATAGTTATCGAACCATGGGACAAATCCGTTCTGGGAAATATAGAAAAGGCGATCTTAGCCTCTGATTTAGGTATAAATCCAACCAATGATGGGACCATGATTAGGTTGGCTGTTCCCCCTTTGACCGAGGAAAGGCGGGAAAGGCTAGCCAAAATGATAAAGCAGTGGGCAGAAGAGACAAGAGTGAGTGTTAGGAATGTACGCAGAGAGGCAAGGGGAAAAATAAGCGACTTGGAAAGGAACAAAGAAATTTCTGAGGATGAGAAAAAAAGAGCCGAAAAGGATATCCAGACACTCACCGATGATTTCATAAAAGAGATTGATGAAATTCAAGAAAAGAAAGTAAAGGAGATATCTCAGATTTAATACTGCCGGGCAATTGTTTTTCTACCGGGCGAGAATGCGGTAGGTGAATATTTGTCTTCGACGATTCTTACCAGTTTTCCCTCCAGATTTAGATCGATTAGAATACTCCAAAGACCATCTCAGCGAGAGAGGACCGGTATTGTGGTGATCCCTGAGGAGATGGAATGGAGATAGTGAAGAAAAAGACATGTCAGAACTAAGAAAGGACCCGATTGTTGGACGGTGGGTCATCATCTCCACCGAGAGAGGAAGAAGGCCGGCTGATTTCATCCATTGGGAGGGGGTAAGGCCTCCAAAGCTCGGACATTTTTGTCCTTTTTGTGAGGGGAACGAAGACAAAACTCCACCGGAGATCTTGGCCTTGAGAAATCCAGATACTCGTCCCAACAGCCCTGGTTGGCAGGTAAGAGTAGTAGCCAATAGATTTCCCGCTCTTCGGGTAGAGGGGGATTTGAAAAGGCGAGGAGTGGGAATGTTCGATATGATGAATGGGATTGGAGCACATGAGGTGATTATTGAGTCCCCCGATCATGTAAAGACTCTTACCGATTTTGACTTACCCCACCTAAAAAGGGTTCTTTCTGTTTATAAGGAAAGGGGTCTTGATTTAAAGAAGGTTCAGCGACTTAAATATATTCTCCTCTTTAAAAATTATGGTCAGGATGCCGGGGCCTCTTTGGAACACTCCCATTCTCAACTGATAGCTACTTCTATTACTCCCAAGCGAATTAAAGAGGAGCTTCAGGGTGCCCGATGGTATTTTAATTACAAACAAAGATGCATCTTCTGTGATATAATTAAACAGGAAATAGATTACGAAGTAAGAATAATCGAGGTGAGCAATGATTTTGTGGCCATTGCTCCTTTTGCTTCAAGATTTCCCTTTGAGGTCTGGATTCTACCACGCCGACACTGTCCCGATTTTGACAAATCCTCCCACGAGGAACTTATGGGTTTAGGGAAGATATTGAGATCCATCTTGAGAAGATTATCACAAGCTTTAAACAATCCTTCCTATAATTTTGTCTTTCATGTTGCCCCTAATCGTATCGCCCGGGGAGGCTACTGGCAAACCATAGATGAGGACTATCACTGGCATATAGAGATCATGCCTCGCATAGTTAAAGCAGGGGGATTTGAGTGGGGAACAGGTTTTTACATTAATCCTGCTCCTCCTGAAGAGGCAGCTGTCTACTTGAGAGAACTGGAAGAAAAATGGCCACTGGTAAATTCAAAATAGTGATGGCATCCTTGGAGGTGGTTCCTTTTGCTTAGACAGGCGGGCTCCTTAGAAAATTCATTACCTAAGGTAAGGAGAAGTAGATGAATAAGGTTGGAATTATTGGAGCTGGTGCTATTGCCCAGGGAGCGCATATTCCCAGTTACCAAGAAACTAACGGAGTGAGGATAATTGCCATCAGTGATTCAAATGAGGATAAGGCAAAATTCGTGGCCAAAAAGTTTGGCATTGAGAATTATTTTGCTAGCTATGAGGATCTCTTGAAATTAAAAGAGATCGAAGCAGTAAGTATTTGCACTCCCAACTGTTTTCATGAGGAGCAAGTAATCGCAGCTCTTAAAGCCAAAAAGAATGTTCTTTGTGAAAAACCTCTTTCACCGAATGTTAAGGGAGTAGAAGAAATCTTCAGAGAAGCAGAGAAAAGTAATAGAATTTGTATGATTGCTTATATGCGTAGGTTTATGAAAACCTCGCAGGTATTAAAGGAATTTATCGGCAGTGATGAACTGGGGCAGATTTACTACGCAAAGGCATCTTTTCTAAGAAGAAGGGGAATCCCTACACCGGGCTCATGGTTTACTTCAAGGAAGTTAAGTGGAGGAGGATGTCTTATCGATATCGGAGTCCATGTGCTTGATCTGTCCCTATGGTTGATGGGGAATCCAGAGCCAAAAGAAGTGGTCGGTTCGACCTATGCAAAGTTCAGAGGGATTACTTCTTCTGGCTGGCCTCCTTCTGATACCCTAGTAGGAGATACATTTAGCTATCCTTTTGATGTAGAAGATCTAGCCAGTGGATTCATCAAGTTTGATAATGGAGCGACTTTATTTTTAGAGTCAAGTTGGGCTGGAAACTCCGAAAGAGAAATTGCTCTTTCTTTTTTTGGAACCAAAGGAGGGGCGAAAATTCAGTTTCTCGAGGATGCTTCTCTTCCTGGAAGCTTAAAGATATTTAAAGAAAAACAGGGAACTTTGCTTGACCTTGTACCTTCCCTTCCTCAAAAAAATAATCCCTTCCATGAGGAAATCCATCACTTTATTGATTGTATTAAAAATGGAAAGGAGCCTATCACCACTTTTGAAGAGGCTCTTTCTGTGGCAAAAATAATTGAGGCTATCTATAAATCAGCAGAAGAAGGAAGAGAAATGAGGATATAAAACCTCATAAAAACGAGCAGAAACAAC
>JBHIAL010000050.1:0-7306 GCA_046758525.1 bacterium | reverse complement strand
TGGGTGGATAAGAATAATGGCAAGGAGAAGCACCTGAGGGTATACGAGTTTGTCCGTGGCAATGGTGAGGGTTATTGAGAATAAGAGAGTTAATTTTCAAACAACAGTAGGCAGGCTCATATACGCGGTTGTTAGGCCATAAAACCCGCCTAAGTTTACTAAATTCTCATCCCACCCGTAACTGAAAGTTCACTGAAATGGCGTTTCTTGACAAAACACGCAAATTATTTATAATGCCCGACGGATATGAAAATATTTGTACTCAATCCACCATACGGGAAAGACTTTTGTCGCTCAGCTAGGTGGTACGCAAAGTCCCGTGGCAGGGTGCAACGTCACCCTGATTGGATGCTCATCGCTGTGGCTGTACTGGAGCGTCGTGGCAACGATGTGAGATTCCTCGACGGTGCGGCAAAGAATCTAAGCACCGATGATGTACGGATAGCGATTAAAGATTTTGGTCCTGACTTAACAATCGTTCATACCACTACCCCTTCCATTTACAACGACATCGAATTTGCTGGGCTTGCCAAAGAGACCTCAGGCAGCAGGACAGCACTAATAGGTCCGCACGCGACCACTCTTCCCGATGATACCTTCCGTATAGCGGACAATAAGGTTGATGTAATAGCCCGTGGCGAATACGATTACACGCTCCGCGACCTTGCTGATGGCATACCTCTTGAGGACATAAATGGTGTCTCGTACAGAATAAATGGGAAGGTACACCACAATCCAGAACGACCTGTAATAGAAAGTGTGGACGAGCTACCATTTCCTGCATGGCATCACATTGATATAAGGGACTATCACGATGCAGGAAAGCTTTACCCATTCATTACCCTTATAAGCGGCAGGGGTTGCGAGAACTCATGCACATTCTGCCAGTTTCCACAGGTGATGTATGGTAAGCGATACCGCTTCCGCAGCCCAGAGCTTGTAGTTGACGAGATTGAATACGACCTTAGCCTTTTCCCCAACCTCCAGGAGGTTATGTTTGAAGATGACACGTTTACACTGCGGCAGCGCAGGGAGCGGCTACATGCCATCTGCAACGAGATGCTACGCCGAGGGATAAGGATATCATGGAGCGCCAATGCCAGGGTTGACCTGAACGATATGGAAACCCTGAAGCTTATGAAGCGCTCTGGTTGTCGTATGCTCTGTGTGGGGTTTGAGTTTGGAAACCAGCAGATATTAAATAACGTTAAGAAAGGTGTGACTCTGGAGCAGTCACGAATATTTGCCGAGAACTGCCGCAAGGCTGGCATAAGGGTACACGGGTGTTTCATGATAGGTGGACCAGGGGAGAACCGCCAAACAGCCCTGCAGACTATCCAGTTAGCAAAGGAGTTGCCTATAGATACTGTGCAGTTCAGCGGGGTGTGCCCTTATCCTGGAACTGCGTATTACAAGTGGTGCGAGGAGCACGGCTATCTTATCCCGAATGATTGGAGAGAATGGGTGGACGAGAATCGGGAACAGCGTACGGTGATAAATCTACCCAACCTCTCCATGACAGAAATAAACGAACTGGTGGACCTTGGCCTAAGGTCATTTTATCTCAGACCGTACCAAATATTGCGGATGCTGATAGAAATCAGGTCTATCTCAGACCTACGGGCAAAGCTACACGGGCTGAGGAGCTTTGTTGGGTATTTCACGTCAAAAGTATCACAAAACCTTTACAGGTACAACAATTGAAGGCCCTGAATATTTTACTCGTACATCCTTCTAAAAAACTGCTAGGCAGGGAAGACCCTATTTATACCCACGAATCACTCACACCGGCCCTGGGGCTGGGCGTGCTTTCTGGGTACCTGCGCGATAAGGGAGTTGAGTGTAAGGTCATAGACCTTCGCTTACCGAGCCGAAGTATGGAAGATGTGTATCGTTGCATAGATGAAGCCAGGCCTCTTTTAGTTGGTGTGACAGCATTCACGGCTGAGGCACCAGCAGCCAGTGTTGTGGCAGAGAAGGTCAAAGCACGCTGGCCACACGTGCCTGTGGTGCTGGGTGGCCCCCATGCTACCGCAGTACCGGAAGAGGTGCTCAATGACTATACGAGTATAGACGTGTGTGTAGTGGGCGAGGGAGAAGAAACGACGCTACACCTCCTGGAGGTCTTAGCGGGGCGAAACGGTGATTTTTCACAGGTAAGGGGGATTGCCTACAGGACACATTCCGGCACGGTAGAGATAAACGAGCCTCGTCCCCAGATTGATGACCTGGATTCTTTACCCTTTCCGGCCTGGGACCTTTTTGAGATTGAAAGCTACAACGACGTCTTCATGGTTAGTAGCTCGCGTGGATGCCCGTACCCATGCTATTTTTGCACACCCAGTTATCTGGGCAGAAAGACACGGGTGCGAGATTTCAGGAAGGTGGTAGACGAAATTGAGTACATCGTAAAGAGATTTGGTGCACGAAAGATACAGTTCGCAGATGCAACGCTGAGTCTTATGGAGGAAAACACACACCGCCTATGTCAAGAAATAGTAGCGCGCGGGCTTAACAAAAAAGTAGAGTGGGTCTGCGAAACCAGGGCTGACAGTGTAGACGAACCTTTACTCGAGAAGATGAAAGAGGCGGGTTGCGGGTGGGTTGCCTTGGGCGTTGAAACCGGCGACGAGAAAATACTGAGGGAAGTGATTAGAAAGGGAGAAACCAAGGAACACATCAGAAATGCGGTAAGACTGGCCAAAAAGGTGGGGATTAAGGTGCGCTGTTTCTTTCTCTTTGGACATTATACGGAAACAATTGAGACAATTCAGAACACCATCGACTTTGCCCTTGAACTTAACCCAGATGCCTTATCTTTCGGACTTCTTGTGCCAAACCCGGGTTCTCAGTTCAGGAAGATGGCGGTAGAAGGTAAAGGGGGTATGCGAGTTCTGCACAACCGGTGGGAAGACTACAACCAGTTTAATTACGATTGCTATGAGCTGGAGAACATACCCCTGGCTGAACTCAAGAAATGGCAGTCTAAGGCTTATTACCTCTTTTACACACGCCACCCCATAAAGGGATTAAAACTGTTTCTTGATGACGCTGGCTACAACTATAACCTTAAGGCGCTTTTTACTATTCCATTGATGTTGTTGTGGAACATGGTTAATGGGCGACTACGTTTCGGGGGAGTTCGATAGATGGCTCGGATTATGCTAATAGAGCCTGGCACTGAGACAACAGAAGGTGTAATGAGGATACTGGCTTCTATTGGCTCTAACAAGGTTAACTGGAAGTTCCCTCCCATTGACCTCCTCGGGATTGGCGGAATACTTAGAAAAAACGGCATAGAAGATTTTGTGATACTTGACGCACTAAACCAGGGCTTTACCCACCAGTACACAAAGGAACAGATCGAAAAAGAGAGGCCTGAGCTCATTGCCTTTACCTTAGACCGTACTGTTTAATACCGAGGTATGTGAAGATAGCTCTTAAGGAAATGATAACTCAGCCTAAGGCGCTCATGGGGAACGTAAGAAAACTTCTTCAGCTTGTGTAGTAACTGTTAAAGAGGGGTGTTCGGTTTTTAACCTAAAACCCTTTTGGGGAGAAGCCAAATAAATGGAAGTCCTTTTAGTTGAACCCCCTGCTGTGACAGATATGGGCAGTCTGAGGGTACTAGGAAGTATCGGCACCTTTAAGGCCGAGATGGCCTGGCCTCCCCTCGACTTGATGATTATATCTGGACTCCTGAAAGAGCATAAAATAACCTCAGCAATATATGATGCAAATACCATCAGGGCAACTTTTACAGACCTCACCAAAAAGATCCAGGAAGAAGACCCAAAGATGGTGGTCTTTACGACATCCACCACATCTATAATGCATGATATAAAGGTTGCGAAGGTAGTAAAGGAGGTCTCTGGAGACATCCTGACAATCGCGATCGGGACCCATGTGATGGCCTTACCAGAGGAGACGCTGAGGGAAAGCACTTATCTGGACGTTTGTGTGTACAGTGAGCCCGAGTTGCCAGTGCTAGACATAATTAAAGGGGGATATAAGCTCAAAGAGGTTCAGGGTATTGCCTATCGAAGAGGTGACGACATCATAAAGAATGCACCGCATACCCTCTGCCAGAATATGGACGACTTTGGATTCCCGTCTCACGATAAGGTCCCTCTTGAACTCTACCGTGACCCTCTCATGCGCAGAAGTCCTATGACCATTACCTACGGTCAGAGAGGTTGCATAAACAGATGCATCTACTGCTGCTCTACGTTTTATGGTCCGCTCAGACACAGAACCATAGACCATCTTGTGGGGGAACTAAAGTGGATAGAAGAATTAGGTATAAAGGAGATAAAGTTCTTTGACATGGGGTTTACTAACAACCTGAAATGGACAGAGAAATTACTGGACAGGATGAAGACGGAGGGAATTGACCTCATCTGGACCTGCAGTGCTCGCGCGGATAGACTGCCAGACGAGGTCCTAGCAAAGATGAAAGAGGCCGGGTGCCATACCATCAGCATAGGTGGGGAGAGCGGGGATCCAACTATTCTAAAAAATATCAGAAAGAACGTTACCCCCGATATGGTTAAAGGGGCGGTGGAGAGGACCAGGAAGGCAGGGATAAGCCCCATGGTGTATTTCATGATGGGGCTTCCCGGTGAAACCAGGGAAACGGCGCAGCGGACCATAGATTTTGCGAAAGGATTAGACCCGGACATAATAACCTTTGGCGTAGCCACGCCCCATCCAGGCACGGAATTCTACGATTATATAAAGAAAAATAATCACTTTGAGAATTACGACTGGTCTCAGTACGATCCCAACAAGAAGCCGGTGTTCAGTTACCCAGGGTTCTCCAGTAATGACATCTATGAGACCATGAGACATGGCTACCGGAGCTTCTATCTGCGCCCCTCATATATATTCAGGCGTATGGGAGGGATTCGTACACCACTGGACATAAAGAATAATTTTCAGAACTTCGTGGGCTTTCTCCGGCGTTACGTAAGGGACTAATGTAGCAAAGGCCCGTGTAGTAAGAGATGACCCCCAAAATTCAATCTAGCCAAATCATACTTTAATCAATTCCCATAGGACAATTTCATCGTTTTCAAAAATCTTTCTAAAACATTTCCATGACTGAATCTTTTGGACAAAACTCTTGGGGTATCCGCCTAAATGAATGATTTTGGTATCGTCGTAAATTCTGTCTTTTTCTACTAAGAGATGAGTAATCTTGTATCTGATGAGTATTTCCAAGGCCTCTTGTTCGTTTGCATCCCAGAATAGATAACCGATCTCTACTAAAGAACCATAGGTTCCCCACATGGAACGACGTCCTGTATGCAATGATAGTGAATTTTTTGTCGTCATGATGCAACTATCTTCGGGTGTGTAGGTTTTTATGAATGAGTAAGTTTGTTCTAGGCCAGGGGGGATCGTTCGTTGATAAAACGTGTATACCGATGCATACAACAATTGTGTGATGCAGCCCAGAATTAAAATATATCTTATAAACTTACTTTTAATGTTAGTGAAACCAACTGCTGCAATCACACACAGAAAAGGAATTATAGGCAAAAGGTATCTTATAGCATAGTTTCCCCTGAAGAAATACAGAAATAGCGCCGTGTACCCTGATATTAATAACCATAGGCTCCAGTCCTTCTTGTTGTGTTTTCTGGTAATAAAATAACTTAACAGGGCGACCCAAAAGACTATTCCAAAACGAGTAATTAAGGCCGTTGGTTCATATAGGATATTATCTTGATCATAGAAGACGTATTTAGGGGAATCGGGGGAATCAACGAATCTTTCTATAATGTTTATGTATTTTCCTTCTAAAGGAGAGATTCTCTTAAAATGATATAAGAAGTCGAAACCGAAATTTGTGTATCTAAAATAAAAATCAGGGATTGTGACAATACAGAAGGGCACAAATCCCCGGAATAAATTCCTAGCTTTATCTTTGATATCTTCTCCTGGAACGAGAAAAATAAGAAAGGGGGTAAGTAAGTAGATATTACGTTTAGTCAAAAAGGCAAGACCCAAGACTAAGCCTGCCCAAAAGAATTTCTTTTTAGTTAATAGATAGAAACATAATACACTAAACACTGCAATAGGAAGGTCAGTATGCAAAATTATGGAAAACACAGGGACCATCGGCATAGTACATATTATTATCGCACTATATAATCCGACTTGCTTGCCATAAAAATTTTTAGCTAAAAGACCTGTCAAAATAACAAGCGAAACAAAGTACATAACTTGGTATAATTGTGCAGTAGTTTGAGAAATTCCTCCAGTTACTGTCCAAATGCTCGCTAATAGTGTTGCCCATAGGGGTCCAGCTACGTAATAAATTCTACCTTCTTCGCTGAAACCGAATAGAGGATCGTAGAGAGGCCGCGAGTGAGTCTGAAACATATATGTAGCGTAGCGGAAGTGGAAGGTTTCATCGCCCAAGTATAAATCAGAATATATACCAAAAAGAGTTAGCATACTTCCAATTATTAATAAAGATATCATTTGAAAGTATATAGAATATTGCATGTTTTTAAGCTGTGTATTCTGCTTTACCTCAGTAGAATAGTGTTTTATGATTGAATTTCTAGTGGCATAAAATTTTCTTTAAGAAATATATAAGGAGCAATGTCTACCCGTCAAGTCGAATTTTTCGTGTAAAAACCTTTCTTAACTTATTTGCCTTTTAGTCTCCCAAACTTAGGGTTCTTCAGAAATTCCCTTCATGATGAAGCGCCTTCCTTATCCCTCTTGTTTAGTGTGCAAGACCTAAGAAGGTCTTCTTGGATTATCCATATACGCTTTAGGCGGATGGCTGCTCGAAAACTTGACCTGACAAAACCTGTAGGCTTACGAACAGAAATAGGCCCTGCTCCCACATTCTACTCCTTTTTGGTGGTTCCGCACCAGCCTCATACTTGACACTGCCAATACACTACAGTATATTCTGCTCAGTAATTTAAGTACGCAGAAAGAGTCAGCAAGGCTCATTTTTGGTGGGCAGTGACCAGAGAAATATTAACAATATAGCAGCAAAGCCCCATTGAATGGTTTTGGAGACACAATCACAGTTAAAGTAGAGTGTTTTGTCCTTGGTAAACCCTAGAGATTCTATTGACCACAAGGACGAAGGGCACCTAGCTGAAATGAAGCATTATGGATGTATCTATAGTTATACCTGGCTATAACGCAGAAAAAACCATAGGAAGAACACTGGAGGCCTGTTTAGGTCAAGACTATAAGGGTGGTTTTGAGGTTATCTTTGTAGACGATGGCTCCAATGATGGCACGGCGGAGCAAATAAAGAAATGGCCGGTGA
>JBHIAL010000049.1:0-7351 GCA_046758525.1 bacterium | reverse complement strand
TTCCCCCTGAGTGACAAATTCCTGTTCAAATTCATCAGCGAATCGAAGATATTTTCTATCCATCTCACTGAGAGTTGCTTCTCCCATAACCATGGCCAGTTCTCTGATTTCCATACCTTGAGCATAGGCAGCGTAGAGTTGATTGGAAAGTTCCCGATGATCTTCCCGGGTTTTGCCTTTCCCTACTCCCTCATCCATCAAACGAGATAAAGAGGGAAGAACGTTGATAGGGGGATAGATCCCCTTTTGATGAATATTTCTTTGGAGTATTATCTGCCCTTCGGTGATGTACCCGGTAAGGTCGGGAATGGGATGGGTTTTATCATCGTCAGGCATAGTTAAAATGGGAATTAAAGTAATGGATCCTTCTTTTCCTTTGATTCTACCCGCTCGCTCGTAAATGCTAGCCAAGTCTGTGTAAAGGTAGCCCGGGTATCCCCTTCTTCCCGGGACTTCCCTCCTGGCTGCAGATAGCTCCCGCAGAGCCTCTGCGTAGTTAGTCATATCAATTAAGATAACCAGGATATGCATCCCTTTTTTAAAGGCCAGGTATTCAGCACAGGTTAAGGCCATTCTGGGAGTAGAGATCCTCTCAATTACCGGGTCATCGGCTAGGTTCAAAAAAAGCGTAGTTTTCTCGATAGCACCTGATCTTTCAAAATCGGAGACAAAGAAATTTGCCTCCTCAAAGGTTATGCCCATAGCAGCGAAGACTACCCCAAATTCTTCTTCTTTTGCTAAAACTCTGGCTTGTCGAGCGATTTGAGCGGCAACCTGTATGTGAGGTAGGCCCGCTCCAGAGAAGATGGGTAGTTTCTGCCCTCTTGACAAAGTATTAAGACCATCAATGGCTGATATTCCTGTCTGGATGAACTCAACCGGGTAGGCTCGAGCCTCAGGATTTATTGGTCTTCCCCCTATATCTAAGTTTTCCTCAGGAATGATGGGTGGAGCGCCATCTCGGGGTCTACCCCATCCATCAAATACTCTTCCCAGGATGTCCTCGGAGACTCCCAACTGGATTCCCTTACCGAGAAACTTTATTTGGGCTCCCTTGACTCCTAATTCGGTAGCCCGTTCAAATAATTGCACCAGAGCCGCCTCGGAGGTTACCTCCAGTACTCTACCCCGCCTCCTTTCGCCATTAGAAAGTTCTATCTCTACCAATTCCTCGTAAGAGACATCCGATACCTTATCTACCAGCATTAGCGGACCGGTGAGCTCTTTTACCGAGGTATATTCTTTAGTTCTCATACTGCACTCCCAGTTTTGGTTATTAGGTCATTAACCTCTGCTCTAAGCTTTTGATTGATCTTTTCCATCTCTTTTTCTACTTCTTTATCGGGAATATACTTGGCCTTAGCAATATCTTCTCTTACGGGAAGAGAGGTAAGGTCCTTTAAAGCCACACCTTTTTTTAAGGCAGTTATGCATTCATCATAGTAATTTAGAACCATCTTGAGCATCAAGTACTGTTTTTTAATGGAAGTATAGGTATCTATGGGATGAAAAGCAAATTGCTGCAGAAGGTCTTCTCTTAGTGAGCGGGCGGTCTCCATAGCTATTCGGTCTTGATTAGACAAGGCATCCAGGCCTACCAGTCTCACCGTTTCCCTTAGCTCATCCTCCTTTTGAAGAAGGGCCATGGCTCTAGTTCGTAGGTCCATCCAGTCAGTAGCCACTTCTCGGGCAAAATATCCCTTCAGTTCATCCAGGTAGAGGGAATAGCTGCGCAGCCAATGTATAGCTGGAAAGTGGCGCTGATAAGCTAGTTCAGCCACCAGGGCCCAGAAAACCCTTACCACTCTCAAAGTAGCCTGAGTTACTGGTTCGGAGAGATCTCCTCCTGGAGGCGATACTGCTCCAATGGCACTCAAACTTGCCTTTCGCTCATCGCGTCCCAGGCAGATGATCCTTCCTGCTCTTTCATAGAATTCGGCCAATCTTGAAGGAAGATAGGCGGGGTATCCTTCTTCTCCGGGCATCTCTTCAAGTCTTCCTGACATCTCTCTTAGAGCCTCAGCCCAGCGAGAGGTAGAATCAGCCATCAAAGCTACATTATAGCCCATATCTCGATAGTACTCGGCCAGAGTAATTCCCGTGTATATGGAAGCTTCCCTGGCTGCTACCGGCATATTAGAGGTATTGGCTATTAAGACAGTTCTTTCCATCAAAGGTTTACCTGTCTTGGGATCCTTAAGTTTGGGGAATTCCCTCAAGACGTCAGTCATCTCATTTCCTCTTTCTCCACATCCAACAAAAACAATGATTTCCGCATCTACCCATTTAGAGAGCTGATGCTGGACGACAGTGTTATGCAGAAGTAAAGGACCGTAGCCTCCAACGAAATTTTCTTTTTGAGGGATACAAACATCATAGACATTAAGAGAGCCTTTTATTTTCTCAATGCTTACGACTCTGTCACAAAAAACATAATCTAAAAGAGATGAGAGTCTAAAGATTTGACTATATTTCTCCTTTCCCCCCTCTTCCTTTAAGAGTTGAGTAAATCTCTTAAATGTACTGGTACTCATTCGTTCCCTGTTACCAATGTAATTACTTATTTCTACTCCTCGAGCTTTGAGTTGAGAGTAGGTAACCTTTGAGCTCCGATAAAGTTTGGATATGATCTTACTGGACAAAGGAACCAGATCGTAAGAGGTATATGTGGTTTTCTTTGAATTTATATAATCCTTGATTTTCCGAATTTTATCAAATTTTTCACCGTCTTTGTTCATTAATTCATAAAATATTTTCAGATTGTTGATGCCTCGGACGAAAATACGATAATAATTCTTTTCTTTGAACTTTCTAATGGCTAGGAGATGGAGAATCCCCAATCTGGTTAGAGCATATGAAAGACCAATTTGCAACTTCTCACTGGCCGTGGAGAGCTCTATTTCTCCTTGGGAGAAGGACCCATCACCTAGATAATATCCTTTTAGAAAAGTAGAGAGGATTTTGTCACTGGATCTTAGGATAAGGGTGGGAATCTGTTTCTCAGAAGAGCTACCTCCAGCATCTATGGCCTTGATAAAGTCTACAAAAATTTTATTGTGTATGAGAATTCCGGGAGTCTTGCCCTTTTGTATCTCCTTTATAGTTTTAATGCCAAAAGCAGAATTGATCAACTGAGTAAATCGTTTTAGAAGTTCATCGTCTCCATTAGTGAACACGGCTGTATTTTTGGTTCTGATGTGTCCTTCAGCGATAAAAAGTCCTACAACTTCGCCCAATTCTGGACTGGCTTGAGGGGGGATATGGATATTCTGACCCCATCTAGCGCCCCTTAATTGTTTGGGAATAG
Source organism: bacterium (assembly GCA_046758525.1). GTDB lineage: Bacteria > Aerophobota > Aerophobia > Aerophobales > AE-B3A > AE-B3B. Next base: position 4,044 of record JBHIAL010000049.1, on the reverse strand, counting down.
GAAGAGGCAAATTAGCCTGGGAATAGACTTTTTTCACCAAGGAAAGAGGAGGAAGGTTTCTTTTATAGATAAAACTTTCTGCATTTACTTTGGAAATTCCTACCCTAGATAATTGCCTCTTTTTCCTGAGGTTTCGTAATATTTGGGAGAGCCTTTCCCTGACAGAGGTATCTACCACTCTAGCTTCTTTTAACTCATGTAGGTCAAATTTTGCTTTTTTATTTTTAGTCTCTATTTTTCGAACAGCAACAATGAAATCTCCTACCTGGAGATTCTCAGCTTTAGTTTGAACAATCTCTCCGGCCTCATTTATCCTGAACAGCTTATGGGAAGGAGTGACCTCGACCAAACGTCCGCTTCTTGTTTTAATGCGAATAATAGAGTCAGTTTTTCCTTTATAAAAAATAGACGAATTTGATCCTTCGACCTTGTTTGTGTTCATAGAGAAAAGAGAAAGTGAAGGATTAATCTCAATTATTGTCTCTAATCCATTTGTCTTTGCTTTCCCCTCTTTTAAGCACTTTCTATAAAGTTCCTCCATAGTAAGAAGAGTTCCATCACCAAGAATTACTGGAGTTTTGCCAGAGACGCATTTCCCGCTTCCGAAGGGGCCAGGGATACAGGCAGTTCCCCCTTTGGCTATGGGAAAGAAGGTATCGATAACCCTTTGACCGGTAATTAAAGGCTCTTCGGGATTCAATTGTTTTTTGTAGGGTCTCATCTTCCTCACTGGCCATCTCTGAAGCATAGAGATTTCCTTTTCCTTTCCATCTGGAGTTCTAATTACCGCAATAGTATCTTCCACCTTTACTTTACCTTCTCTTATTTTCTTTATCTTTCCCGCAATTCCGAAGGGGACGAGGATGCGATGCTCGACTATCTCTGTCTCCTGCACCACTCCTAGAACATCTCCGGCCGTAACCTTTTCTCCTTCTTTCACTGTGGGTTTGAAATCCCACTCTTTTTCGCGGTCAATAGCCGGTAATTCGATACCTCGAGAAATAAAGTCTCCTTTCATTGCCATGATTAAATCTAAAGGACGTTGTATTCCATCGTATATGTTTCCTAATATACCAGGGGCTAATTCCACTGATAAGGGTTGATAAGTTGACTCAACCGGCTCTCCCGGCTTTAAGCCACCTGTTTCCTCGTAGACCTGGATAGAAGCGTTATCACCCCTTATTTCCAGAATTTCACCAATCAGTCTTTCCTTTCCCACCCGCACTACATCAAACATTCTGGCTCTGGGGATACCCTGAGCAACCACCAGGGGACCTGCGATCTTGATTATTTGACCTTCGCTACTCATGTAGACTCCTCTCCGGGATATTCAAGGGAAATAAACTATCTTATCTTTTTACTTTCAATTACCTTATCAATGAGTCCGTATTCCTTAGCCTCCTCGGCTGTCATATAAAAATCCCTATCTGTATCTCTTTCGATCCTCTCTTTTTTCTGGCCAGTGTGCTTCACAAAAATCTCATTCAATCTGTCCTTAACTCTGAGAATCTGTCGTGCTTGAATCCCCACATCGCTAGCCTGTCCCCGTGCTCCCCCCATAGGTTGATGGATGAGAATATTAGCATTGGGAAGACTCAGTCTCTTTCCGGGAGTTCCAGCAGCCAAAAGCAGGGCAGCTGCACTGGCCGCCTGTCCCATACAGATGGTGGACACATCTGGTTGGACATACTGCATAGTGTCATAAATAGCCAGCCCTGAGGTCACTAATCCTCCTGGTGAGTTAATATAGAGCTTTATATCCTTCTTGGGATCCTGAACCTCTAAGAAAAGCATCTGAGCGATTACTGTGTTAGCCACATTATCATCGATGGGCTGACCTATAAAGATGATTCTATCTCTAAGCAATCGGGAATAGATGTCATAAGCCCTTTCTCCTCTTGCTGTTCTTTCGACCACTATAGGGATCAAAGTCACTTTATCCTCCTTGCTTGTTTTTATGTTTTCGCAACTTGTGCTTTTTTTCTATCCCAGCCTGGTGGTATAAAAAATCAGTCACTTTTTCATTTCTCATCTCAGCTTCTAGAATTTTTAGCTCACCCCTAGCAGCAAGGTTATTCTTTAATCTAATAATGTCTTTTTCCTCCACCTTGCCTCTTACTAACGATCTTAGTCTTTGCTCTATTTCTTCTTCTTTTACCTCGATCTTCTCCTGTTCAGCAGTAGCCTCCAAAACAAAATAGGTTTTTAGATCTTTTTCTACTTCGGACTTTATTTTTTCCTGCAGCTCTTTTTCGGACAGTTTCTGGTCTTCAATATAGTTTTCAAGCGAAGCTCCCCTTTCCTTTAATCTATTTTCTAGTTGTCTTCTTCTCTCATCAACCTTCCTTTTCACAAGAGATGAAGGAAGATCCACCTTACTACCTTCTACCACCTTGCTTACGGTTTCCGCCTTTAACCTTTTCTCCTCCCAGTTTTTCTTTGTTTTCGCTAAATTCTCTTTAATATGTTTTCTTAGACTCTTTAAATTATCAAATTTTAGATTCTTGGCAAATTCCTCGTTAATGGAAGGAACTCTTTTCTCTTTTATTTGCTTCAAAGTTACCTCGAAAGTAATTTCTCTTCCTGCAAAATCTTTACGGGGATAACTAAGTGGAAATTGAATCTCTAGGGATTTTTTTTCTCCGGTCTTCAGTCCAATTAAACCTTGAGAGAAGGAAGGAGGGAAAACTAACGATCCCATCTGGAAAGTGAAATTCTTCTCAGCTCCCCGGGTAAGTAGTTTTCCTTTATAAAAAGCTTTCCAGTCTAGAGTTACCCAATCGTTATCCCTTGCATCCCTTTTGTCTTTCACCGGTGGGTAATCGGCATACTGTTCCTGGAGTTGTCTCAAGGCCCTGTCTATCTCATCTTTGGATGTCTCTATTTTCCTTTCCTTAACCTTGATTCCTTTATATTTGCCCAGTTTTACCTCCGGTTTGGTTACTAGATCAATCCTTAAAATCAAGGGCTTATTCGGAGAAAATTGAAGGATCTCCAGAGTTGGCTCGATGATGGGAGAGAGGTTCTGTTGGTTCAGCACCTCTTGGTAAACCTCTGGATAGAGCTTTTTGATCGCTTCCTCCTGCAGAGCCTCCGGGCCGAATCGGTGCTCAAAGATTTTTCTGGGGACTTTCCCCTTTCTGAATCCCGGAACCTTTACTTCTCTGACCAATCTGCGAAAAGCCTGTGAGAGTTCCTCTTCCACTCTCTCCTTTGGTACTTCGACTTTAAAGCTAAGCTCTGCTCCCTCTTTTTTGTCTACTACTATCTGCATGGTTCATAATCCCTTTATTCCTGGTGCGAGAGGGGGGACTCGAACCCCCATGAGTTTCCTCACTAGATCCTAAATCTAGCGCGTCTACCGATTCCGCCACCCTCGCAATCTAATATTTAAAAGAGGTTACTCTCTCAACCCAGGGAATAACAACTTAAGAAAATCTGTTGGAGCGGGAAACGGGATTTGAACCCGCGACCCTCACCTTGGCAAGGTGATGCTCTACCGCTGAGCTATTCCCGCTCTGATGGGCTGTACAGGAATCGAACCTGTAACCTACGGATTAAGAGTCCGTTGCTCTACCTGGTTGAGCTAACAGCCCAGTTCAGGGGCTAGTGAATAGTAGTCAGTGTTTAGTCAAATAACTTGATAGGGGATTTCTCCTTCTGCCTGAATACTCTTCACTGAGCCCTGATTTTTAGTTAATGGGGTGAGCGAGGGGATTTGAACCCCCGACCACTGGATCCACAGTCCAGCGCTCTAACCAGACTGAGCTACGCTCACCATGGAGCGGGGAACGGGATTCGAACCCGCGACCATCGGCTTGGAAGGCCGATGCTCTACCAACTGAGCTACCCCCGCAATAATTGCTGAGTAACCATGAACCAAGCCCCGACACTCGTAGTTGATAGTGGTTAGACGCGCCTGAGAGGATTCGAACCCCTGACCTACGGATTAGAAGTCCGTTGCTCTATCCAGCTGAGCTACAGGCGCAGTCGGGGCGGTGAGATTTGAACTCACGACCTCTTGCTCCCAAAGCAAGCGCGCTT
>JBHIAL010000048.1:0-7402 GCA_046758525.1 bacterium | reverse complement strand
AAGTAATTTTGGGAAGGAATATAAAAAAGAAAAAAAGGGGTATGAACCACCCCTTCCTCCAAAAAATCCCTTTCAATCTTACTCTCCTTAGTATGCGAAAAGCACAGTCCCAAGTCCTATGTTCTAGGTCCTATGCCGAAAACCAAGTTTAGACTGAAAGTTCTAAGGAACATGACTATAGATTGATTGCACTGAGGATTTGGTTTTTCCGGTTTTGACTTTGTCTTTGACTTAGGACTTCGGACTGTTTCTAACTGCGGGTCAGATGAGCTTGGCTACCCTTACCTTTATCTCCCGTACATTTTCAATACCCACCGTCTTATTGAGATAGGTCTTCACCACTGTCTGTAGCTCGTCTATCAGTCGGGGAACCTCTCCTTGAGCCTGTGCCGAGAGGGTAAGATAAACATCCACCCCCTCGTCACTTGATTTTATAGCTGCCTTGATATCTTCAACTCCTTCAACTTCTTTACCAATCCGCTGGATGAACTCGCTGATTGCCTTCTGAGAGATTTCCACTGCACCCAGGGGATTCTTTAAAGAAATAACTGCCCCTCCGGCCGTAGCTGTTGTTCTGGTTAAAAAGGGAAGGTAAAGACTCAGTCCAAATAAGAAACCAAAAATGAGCAGGATAATCGATCTGGTCAACACTGTTTGCTCAACAAAAGTAAGCCATCCCATGACAACAAATCTATCAAACAGCCCCACGACTACCAGAAATCCTACTAAAGAAAGAAGAGCTAGACCAAAAACCCCTAACCCCCATAGGATTTTCTGATAAAATCTCATCTTAGCCTCCTTGGGAACGATTTACGAGGAAGATTTAATTCCCCTTATTTTTATATCAACCTTTGCTACCTTGGTGCCTAGAGTCTTTTCTATTTCTTCACTGACCTTCTTTTGGGTCTCTTCCACAATCTGAGGGACAAAGCCTCCCTGGCGTATCAGTAGCTCCAAAGAAATTGTCATCCCCTCTTCTAATTTCTTTACTTTAATTCCTTGCCTGAATAGGTTGCTCTTAATACTATGAATTCCCTCAACCTGGCCCACTGCCCTTTTGATGAGCTCGAGGGTTACCTTTTTGTCAACCTCATATCCTTGGGCTTCAGCCACTATATTCTCCTTTATATCTCTGACTTCATGAGCTCGTCCTCAACGAAATTGGTATAAAACTGGCCTCTTCTAAAATGTTCATTTTCTATAATGCGCTGATGGAAGGGGATAGTTGTCTTTATTCCTTCGATGACAAACTCCTCCAGAGCCCGTTTCATACGGACCCTAGTTTCTTCTCTACTTTCCCCCCAGGTGATGAGCTTGGCCAGCAAAGAATCGTAAGCCGAAGGAATATTGTAGCCGGAATAGATATGGGTATCTATCCTAATTCCCGGTCCTCCCGGGAGGTGGAAGGCCGTGATTTTACCAGGACAGGAAGCAAAATTTTTTTCTGGATCTTCGGCATTAATTCGACACTCTATGGCAGCGCCCTGTATCTTTATATCCTCCTGGCCATAGGGTAAATTATCTCCTGCCGCAATGACAATCTGATCTTTAACCAGATCCTTACCAGTAACCATCTCGGTCACCGGATGTTCTACCTGAAGCCGAGTGTTCATCTCCATGCAGTAATACTTTTTATCCTCATCCAGTAAAAATTCGACTGTCCCTGCTCCTACATATCCTAGCTCCCGGGTCACCTTTACGGCTACTTGCCCCATTTTCTGGCGCAAAGACTCATCTAGAACCAGAGAAGGAGACTCTTCCATGAGCTTTTGATATCTTCTCTGGATGGAACAGTTTCTTTCCCCAAAGTGAAGGATTTTCCCAGATTTATCGGCCAGTATCTGAAATTCAATATGGATGGCTCTCTCTAAATATTTCTCCACATAAAGATCCGGTTTTCCAAAGGAAACCTTAGCCTCCTGCCGGGCCAAATCAAAAAGAACATCCAGATCTTTTTCCTCTCGTACTACCCTCATCCCCCGACCCCCTCCACCCAAAGCCGCCTTTAATATCACAGGGTAACCAATCTGGGAGATTACTTCAGCAGCTTCTACCTTATCTTGGATGATCCCCTCCGAGCCAGGGATTATGGGGACTCCAGCCCTGGCCACAGTATTACGTGCTTCCACTTTATTGCCCAGTTTTCTAATTAGTTCGGGATGAGGCCCGATGAACTCCACTCCTGAGCTACGACAAATTTCCGCAAACTGCTCATTTTCAGCCAGAAAGCCATATCCAGGATGAATGGCGTCCGCTCCAGCTACCTCAGCCGCACTAATTATCCGAGGAACATTAAGGTAACTTTCTGCCGGCTCGCGTGGACCAACACAGATAGCCTCATCAGCAAATCTCACCGGTAGAGAGTGCTCATCTTCCTTGGAAAAAACCACCACCGTCTCAACCCCTAGCTCCTTACAGGCTCTTATTATACGAAGAGCAATCTCACCCCGATTGGCAATGAGGATCTTAGCAAACACTATCCCTCCTCTATCAAAAATAGCTCCTGGTCATATTCCACCGGATGTCCATTCTTAACCAAAATTTCCTTAATTCTTCCCTCTGCCTCCGAGGTTATCTCGTTCATCACTTTCATGGCCTCTATAACACAAAGAGTCTGTCCTACCACCACCTCATCTCCTACTTCCACATAAGGCTTCTCTTCCGGAGAAGGAGCTCTATAGAAAGTCCCCACCAGCGGTGAGCGAACGGAAATTAGTGGTATTTTCTCTTTTAGTTGTTTTTTTCTTGATTTGGCCCCTTCCAGTTCCTTAGGTCGAGATGCAACCTGAGATTTCACTATATTCTCAGCAGAGGACCCCTTTAGCTGTTTGGCCAGTCGGAACCTCATTCCAGCCTCCTCTATCTCTAATTCAGATAGGGAAGAGGACTCAAAGATCTCAATTACTTTTTGTAGTTGTTTGAGATCCATCCTTTACCCCCGTATCTCCGTGACTGTCTTAGCTTTTACTTACATACTCCCCGGATCTTGTATCCAGGCGAATTATGCCCCCCTCTTTTATGAAAAGAGGAACCCGGAGGCGGTAACCAGACTCTAAAATCACCAATTTAGTGGCTGAGCCCACGGTATCTCCTTTAACTCCGGGAGATGCCTTTTTTACCAGAAGCTCAACAAAGACGGGAAGTTCTATCCCCACAATTTTTCCCTCATAAAGGCGAATTTTTACCTCCATATTCTCTCGAAGAAAGTTTACCTTCATTCCCAGGGTGCTCTTAGACAATACTCTTTCCTCGAAAGTTTCTGAATCCATAAAATAAAAGTTCTCCTCATTCTGGTAAAGATACTGGACAGACCTTTCCTCAATAAAGGCATCTTTTATTTTCTGCTCAGGCTGAAAAACTCTCTTTATACTCTGAAGAGTCTGAAGATCTTTTAGTTTGGTACGCACAAAAGCCCCTCCCCTGCCCCTTTTTACGTGTTGAAATTCCTCAACTTCATAAAGCTCCCCATCTATGTCTATGGTCATTCCAGCCCGCAGGTCATTTGCCGTAATCACCTTAGAATCTTACCTCCTCCATTGGTTACCATAACCATTAGTTCTCTTCTCATTCCTCCTTCTCCAGGCAAATAAACCCCCGGCTCCAGGGCAATCACCATGCCTCTTTTTAGAATCTTTTTAGATTTAGGACCAATAACTGGCTGCTCGTGAACCTCCAATCCCACCCCATGTCCGCTGTTATGAAGAAAGGAGTTTAGATAGCCAGCTTCTTTTAGCCTCTTCCTTACCAGCCTGTCTATCTGGGAACAGGGCACTCCCGGGTTTATTTTCTCCACCGCCTCTTTTTGTATTTTACTTATTAAATCACGAATCTGGTACCATTTCTGGTCCACCTCACCAAAAAAAATGGTCTTGGTGATGTCAGAACAATATCCTCCTACTTTAGCCCCCAGATCGAGAAGAACCAGCTCGTTCTCTCCTAACTTCCTTTGAGTCGGTCTACCGTGAGGTAAGGAAGTTCTTTCCCCAAAGAGAACTATGGGAGGGAAGGCTTCGCTGTCGGCAGATTTCCTTAAGAAATACATAATCTCGGCAGACAGCTCTTTTTCGGTTATTCCTGATTCAAGAAGCTCCTCCGCATGATCAAATGCAGCCTCAGTTATGGTATGAGCCTCTTTTATTAAGGATAATTCTTTTTCGTCTTTTACCTCCCTCAATTTCTCCACCAATTGAGAGCAGGGAACAAAACCCACCCCTTTAATTTTACTTAGCTTGCAATACTCCTCATAAGAAAGGTGAGAAGCCTCAAAACCTATTTTCCTCTCGGGAAATTTCTTGCATATGCGAGATAACGCGGCCGGAAAAGAATCTCGCTGAATTATTACTATCTGCCAGTCTTTAAGAGTAAGCCTTGCCTCTTCAGCGAAAAGGGGAGTAGTTACGAAGAACTTTTCCTTTCCCGTAAACAGTATCTTCCCTTCCACCTCGCTCCCGGTAAGATACTCCACATTATGAGGCTCCCAGTTCAAAAAAGCATCTAGCTTCTTTTCCTTTAGCTTTTTCTGCAGCCGAGCTAGGCGAGAGTCTATGGGGCTCATTGGAGATACTTTTTCAGTTTCTCATCTTTTAGTAGCTCGTTAACAAGATCCTTTACCTTCTGCGCCTCTTCCTTTCTTACCACCAGAATGCCTTTTTCTGTATTTATGATGATCACATCGGAAAGCCCGATTGCTCCAAGAATTTTATTTTCCCGGTTAATAAGTACGCAGTTACTACTTTCCCTCTCCTCAACCAGTCCCCTGATAATATTTCCCGCTTTATCTTTAGAAAGGACTCTTTCCAGCGATTTCCAATCACCTATGTCATCCCAGAAGAAATCCCCCGGTACGGCCACTACTGAAGAGGCTTTCTCCATTATCCCATAGTCAATAGAGATTTTAGGCAAGGATGGATAGACCTCCCTTATTACCCTTTGCTCATCTTTTGTTCCCAGAGCCTCCTCAATCCTAATTAATCCCTGATAAAGTTCGGGAAGATGTAATTCCATCTGCTTGAGAATAGTGGTCGGTGTCCAGGCGAAAATCCCCGCATTCCAGAGGAAACTACCTTGTTCAAAGAATTCTTTAGCCTTTTTGTGAGAAGGCTTTTCGGTAAATCTTTTCACCTCAAAAAGAGGAATCCCATCAAGATCCCCTAATTTGTTCCCTATCTCGAGGTATCCATAGCCGGTCTCGGCACGGGTCGGCTTGATGCCGATAGTTACCAGGTGGCCCTTCTTTGCGTGCTTGGCTGCCGCGGAAATGATTTCAGTAAATCTTTCCTCATCCCTTATTAGGTGATCAGCAGGAAGCACAACCATGGAATCATCACCCCTTCGCCTTCTTATCCAAACACCGGCAAATCCAATGCAAGGAGCAGTATCTTTTCCCTGCGGCTCAGCTATTATGTTATCAAAAGGGAGCTTTGGAAGTTGGGAGACAATCGCCTCCTTTAACTCCTCTCTAATCACCAGAAAGGTATTCTCCCGTCCAAAAAAATGGGAGGCCCTGCGGTAAGCTGCCTGAAGGAAGCTTTCCTTTCCTACTAAATTTAAAAGATGCTTGGGGTGAGTTACTCTGCTTTCCGGCCAGAGCCTCTTTCCCAAGCCTCCTGCCATAATCAGACCTGCACTCATATTTTCACTCTCCCTGGGGTCTTCATATAAAATCTAGACTAATTCTATCACAAACTCCCGTCTTGTCAATTTATCCACGAAAGGGCGTTGCTAATACCAATCCTTCCACAATCTATCAAATTCTGCTCGGTACTCTTTGGCCAGGGAGGGACTGTGGATGATGATAAGATTTTCCCTGTTCTGATAGGTAGCATGCCAGGTAGGATTAAAAGAGCCGGTGATTACTAGGGAATCATCGACTACGAAGAACTTATGGTGCATGAAGTAAAAGTTTCTATCCCAGATTATCTTCATTCGGAGTCGCTTTAGAGAGCGATATTGAGAAAAGGGGCCGCCCTGATCCTTCTCCATTATTCCTCTCACCTCGACATTCTCGGCATATTTATGTACCAGAACCTGGGCGATTTTTTTGGAAGTGAAAGTAAAAAGAGCAAAGTAGATACTTTTCTTGGCCCTTTTTAGCTCTCTGATGATCGCTTCTTCTAGATTATCCTGAGAAGAGAAATAGGCTTCAATCAAACTATGGTCAAACTTAAGAGGAGAAAAAGGAGCTCTAGAAGAGGACAGTGGTCCCTACCATAATCTTTTAAACTCCTGGATGAAATTTGCCGCAACCTGGGGAGATTTAATAACTACGACGTTGTTGTTCTCCCGGTAGGCTCCTGACCTGGTAGGATTGAAAGATCCTGTCCAGACAATTTTCCCATCGATCACACAAAACTTATGGTGCATAAAACTCTCGGGGTCGCGGTCTTTTTTTATGAGGCCAAATTTAGCAAGATAGTCGAATTTGGAGTCCTTATCTCCTGAGGTTAAGTCATCGGTGAATATCTTTACCTTAACCCCTCTTTGGTGAGCTTGCAGGAGAGCACGGGAGAGCTTTTCAAGCTCTATCTTGTAGAAGGCGGCGTAGATACTCTCTTTGGCTTCATCTATTAGGTAGATTAGATGAGGATAAAGAGGATCGTTGGGAGAGAAGTAGGCAACAAAAACCTCTGGTGAGGGAAAAATAACCGAATCACTTTCTTTCTCGCAGCCATTGAAGAGTACAATTAGGAATAAAAGAAAGGGTAGGACCAGTTTTCTGCCTACTACGCGTTTATCTGGCACTTTCCTAGTCATTCATTAGCCGGAAGATGAAACTACGCCCCTTCTATGGCATTGACTCGTTTTTTCTACTCTCTTCGGAAGATTTTTTCTAAAACTACACCTTTTTCTGGATCCAACTTTATCCTTGCTCCACAGTCACACTTTATAGTTTCACCAAATTCGAATAATGTAACATCGTATTGATGTCCACATCTTGGGCACAAGATAGCCATCCTGCTTCACTCTCACAATCTTCTTAGGTAAAGCTATTCTACCCAAAAAAAAGCCCGATTGAAAACTTACACCTCTTTGAGCAGCTTACTGAGCAAAGACCTTACTTCTTCAGGGCTTTGACAAACTCATCAACGGTGATAGCAGCCAAAGTCATGGTTTGAACAGTACCTCTGGATCCTAGTTCAATTGCAACTCTGGAGGCAGCTTCATTGTTTGGAGCCTCGAGAATATTTACAAAATCGTAAGGGCCTAAAAGAGCATATTGACTGAGTATCTTCACCCCCATCTTCTCTACTTCCTCATTAACCTCTTTTATTCTTTCAGGTTTCTCTCTGACACTTTTTCTTCCCTGATTAGTCAGAGTCGTAAGCATCACATAGATAGCCATCTTTCTCACCTCCTCATGTGTTATTTTAAACTCACCCCGTTATTGGTAAGTTTAATTGCT
>JBHIAL010000047.1:0-7475 GCA_046758525.1 bacterium | reverse complement strand
TTGTACGGCTTAAGGGTGATTATGGAGGCAACTGGTGCTACCAGAGGTTTTGTGGGAATTGAAAGTAATAAGCCCGATGCTATAGTCTTAATGAGAGAAAAATTGAAAGAGAATGAAAATATTCAAGTGGTTCCTCTAAAAACGAAGTATCCTCAGGGGGGAGAGAAGATGCTGATCAAGGCAATTCTTAATCGTGAGGTTCCCCCCGGTGGACTCCCTCTTGATGTGGGAGTGGTGGTGAATAATGTGGGCACAGCCCTAGCCATTGCTGAAGCCATAAAATGGGGTAAGCCTCTTTTGGAAAGGGTAGTTACCATTACTGGCTCCGGGGTGAGCCAGCCGACTAATCTGCTTATTCCTCTGGGAACTCCTTTTTCCTATGTAGTTGGGGAATGTGGAGGACTGAGAGAGAACGCCAGCAAAGTGATCATGGGTGGTCCCATGATGGGGTTATCCCAATATACTCTTGATGTTCCGGTGATCAAGGGAACATCGGGGATCCTGGTTTTGACCGAATCGGAAGCCGTGTTCAGAGAAGAAGAGCCTTGTATTAAGTGTGCCCGCTGTATAGATCATTGTCCCATGGGTCTTGTTCCCACCATTCTTGCTCGTCTCGTAAAGGCAGAAAGATGGGATAGCCTAAAAGATTATCATGTTATGGATTGCATTGAATGCGGCTGCTGCGCCTATGTCTGTCCATCCAGGATTACCCTGGTACATCTTATGAAATTGGGTAAATTTCAAGTTAGCAAGAGGCAGGCTTAAATTGAACAATCAAACAGTCATGAGACTGGACAAAAAGTATGTGATGCATACCTATTCTCGCATCCCTGTAGCCATAGAAAGGGGTGAAGGGGTAAGGGTCTGGGACCATGATGGGAAAGAGTACCTTGACTTTATCTCCGGTATCGGCGTAAATGCTGTAGGGCATTGCCATCCAGAAATAGTTAAAGCTGTCGAAAGTCAACTCAAGAAACTCCTCCACTGCTCTAATCTTTATCATATTGACCTTCAGACTAAATTGGCCCAGGCTCTATGCAAGGTCTCTTTTGCTGATAAGATATTTTTTTCTAACTCTGGAGCTGAGGCTAATGAAGCTGCCATTAAATTGGCTCGAAAGTTTGGTAGTAAGCTGGGCGGAGGAAGATATGAGATAATCACTATGAAAGGCTCTTTTCACGGAAGGACTCTGGCCACCCTAAAAGCCACCGCTCAAACCAAATATCAAAATGGATTTGGTCCTTTTCCTCCCGGATTCAAATACGTCCCTTTTAACGATCTAAAAGGAGTTGAAAAAGCGATTTCCGCCGAAACCTGTGCGGTAATGCTGGAACCTATTCAGGGTGAGGGAGGGATAAATGTAGCCTCAGAGGATTTTCTTGGTGAGCTTCGCCAGTTCTGTGATAAAAAGGAGATTTTGTTGATCCTGGACGAGGTTCAATGCGGTTTGGGTAGGACAGGTAAGATGTTTGCCTACCAGCACTACGGGATTGAGCCGGATGTAATGACTCTAGCTAAACCCTTGGGTGGGGGAATGCCCATAGGGGCAACTCTGGCTAAAGAGGAGGTTGCCTCTGCGTTTGAGCCGGGAACTCATGCCTCTACTTTTGGTGGTAATCCCTTGGTTTGCTCGGCTGCCCTGGCCTTCCTGAAAGTGATGGAAAATGAAAATCTAGTTGAAAAGACCCAAGAAAGAGGGAACTACTTTTGGGCTAGGTTAGAGGAGCTAAAGAAAAAATTTCCCTTTGTTAAAGGCATAAGGGGTAAGGGCTTAATGATCGGACTTGAACTGGGGTTTCCCGGTAAAGATATGGTCAAGAGGTGTCGTGACCGGGGTCTTTTGATTAACTGTACAGTGGAAAAAATCCTTCGCTTTCTCCCTCCTTTAATCGTTGAGGAAAGGGACATAGATGAAGCAGTGAAGATTCTGGATAGTGTTTTTTCTCACCTTTAACTAGCAATTAAGTTTGGCCCTCCCAGGCTTGATTCTGATAGTCGGATTATAGTTCAGAAGATCGCCCAGGAGGGCCATTGGCTTTAAATCTTTTATCTACTCAGCGCTCCCGCAAGCTCCTCTTTTTTCTTGAGGACAATATTTCCTTCTTCTATTTCCACGGTGACAGTGTCTCCTTGCTTGAATTTTCCCTCCAGAATCTTCTCGGACAAAGGATTCTCAATCAACCTCTGGATGGCTCTCCTTAAGGGTCGAGCTCCAAAATCGGGATCATACCCCTCCTTGACAATTAAATCTTTTGCCTCCTCGCTGACCTCCAGCTCGATTTCCTTTTCTTTAAGGAGCTCCTTAACTTCATTGAACATCAAATCTACGATTTTCTTGATTTCCTTTTTTGTCAAGGAGTGAAAGACAATCACCTCGTCCACCCGGTTTAAGAATTCAGGACGGAAGTTTCTCTTCAGTTCAGACATCACTTTACTTTTGATTTCCTGGTGGGATAAAGTTCCCTTATTTTGGGCCTGAAATCCGAGGTTCCCGTCGGTAGCAATCTGTTCGGTTCCCAGATTGGAGGTCATAATCAAAACGGTATTTCTGAAGTCTACTGCGTGTCCTAAATTGTCCGAGAGTCTTCCATCTTCCATGACTTGAAGGAGGATATTGAACACATCTGGGTGAGCTTTTTCAATTTCGTCCAGTAAGATCACCGAATAGGGACGACGTCTGACCTTCTCGGTAAGCTCACCCCCTTCCTGGTATCCTACATAGCCCGGTGGAGCACCAATAAGCCGAGAAACGTTGAACCTCTCCATATATTCGGACATATCCAGCCGAATCAAGGCATCTTCGTCTCCAAAGAGGAACTGGGCTAAATTACGGGCCAGGTAGGTTTTGCCTACTCCGGTAGGGCCTATAAAGATAAAGGCCCCCAGAGGTCTTTTGATATTCTTTACCCCTGCTCGCGCTCGACGGATGGACTGAGAGAGCGCTCTGATCGCTTCATCCTGGCCAACCATTCGTTTATGAAGAGCCTCTTCCATACGAAGAAGCTTTGTCGATTCAGCCTCCGTGAGATCCTCGAGAGGAATATTGGTCCAACTCCCAATGATGTGAGCCACATCCTTTGGGGTAACCTTAAGGCTTTCCTCCTTCTCATCTTTTCCTTTTTGAAGCTGAGCTTTTTTCTGGGAAAGAGTTGCCCGTAGATTCTTCTCTTCATCTCGAAGAGTCGCTGCTCTTTCAAATTCCTGTTTCTTCACCGCTAATTGTTTTTCTCTTTCGGTCTCCTGCAGTCTCTTTTCTATTTTCTTAAGCTGTCCCGACTCGCCACTCCGCATTCTTACCCTTGCGGCGGCTTCATCTATTACGTCAATAGCTTTATCGGGAAGGAATCTTCCCTGAATGTAGCGATGGGAGTGATTAGCTGCTGCCACCAGAGCCTCATCAGTTATCTTTACCCGGTGAAATTCCTCATATTTAGGCCTCAAGCCTTTAAGAATCTCAATGGTCTGTTCAACTGTAGGCTCACCCACCACCACCGTCTGAAATCTCCTTTCCAGTGCCTCATCTTTTTCCACGTATTTACGATACTCATCCAGAGTGGTTGCCCCAATACACTGAAATTCTCCTCTGGCCAGAGAGGGCTTGAGCATATTTGAGGCATCTATGGCTCCCTCTGCTGCTCCTGCTCCTACCAGAGTATGTACCTCATCCACAAAGAGGATAATGTTCTTGGCCTTCCTGATTTCGTTTAACACCAGTTCCAGTCGTTTCTCGAACTCCCCTCGATATTTAGTCCCGGCTACCATTCCCCCCAGTTCAATATTCACCACCCGTTTGTCTAAAAGAACCTCGGGAACGGAACCTTCCACTATTTTTTGTGCTAGACCCTCAACCACGGCGGTCTTACCTACCCCCGCTGCGCCAATGAGCACCGGATTGTTTTTAGTGCGCCGGCACAGGATCTGGATTACCCGCTCAATCTCTTTTTCTCTGCCAATGACCGGGTCCAGCTTTTCTTCCTTAGCTAGCTGGGTAAGATCACGACCGAATCGATCCAGAGCCGGAGTTTTGCTAGATCCTGCTACCTTGCCTGCTGAAGGCGGTAACTCTCCCAACAGGTTAATTACCTCCTGCCTTAGCTGCTCCAGATCCACCCCTGAACTGATAAGAATTTGGGCGGCCAAACTCTCCTTGTCCTTGGTCAATCCTAAAAGAAGATGTTCGGTCCCTAGATAGCCGTGTCCCAATTGTCTTGCCTCTTCCGCGGCTAACTGTAAGGCTCTATTGGCCCGCAAAGTAAGAGGAATCTGTCCCAGGAATGAAGCTTCCTGACCTCTGCCTACCGCTTTTTCCACTTCCTGGCGGACTCGGGCCAGATCTATTCCTGAGCTCTTTAAGGCATTAGCAGCTATTCCTTCATTTTCCCGGATCAACCCTAAAAGGATGTGTTCCGTTCCCAGATAACCATGATTTAATCTATTGGCTTCTTCTTGAGCCAATAAGATGGCTCGTTTTGCTTGTTCAGTAAATCTATTAAACATGATTAGCCTCCTTTTAATTGTTTACGTTTTTTCTCTCACTTGCCCATTTGCAATCTGGTAGTCGCAAGGCTCAGAGCCTGCGCAAACAAGCGCAACCTAAAGGTTGCGGCTACCTTGCCCCATTTTCTCCCAAGGAAAATTTGCTTTCGCGATTTTTCCAGATCTTTCTCAATTTGTCGCCAGCTCTAGTTAGATTTAATTTATTGATGAGACAATCATCAAAGTGTTCAGTTCCGCAATGTAAACATACCTTGTCAATGATTGTTTCATCTGATAGGGCAGCCTCAAGGAACCTTTTTAATCCCTGAGTTAGAAATCTTTGCTCATCTCCCTCTAGTTTCCAGAAGATCTGAACTATCTCTCTTCGTCTTTTTTCTTCTATAATTTCCAGCACCTTTCCTCCTTTAAGGGTAACTCTTAGTCGGGTGTTTCTTCGGTCAGCTTCATCATCCCTTCGCTGAGTCATCCCTCTATCAATGAGCCTGTTTATGAGTTTGCTGGCCGCCGGGTAACTTATGGCCAGGCCATTGGCTAAATCTCCTACCAGACAATCCTCATGTTGTTTAAGAAATCTCAAAGCCCTTAGCTGAGGTACACTGAGACGATACTCCCCTAGATATCTCAATGTCTCCAGAGTAGTCATATTGATTAGCCGGCTGAAAAGATCCATCAGTCTTTCTAACTCTAGTAGATAACGTTCCATCTTTTCCTCGAGAATTATTTAACCTGGTTAAATAATAGCACAAAAAAATAAATTGTCAAGGGGTAGGGTCTTTGCCTGCTCTGGACTGCACCCCTGTGACGCTTCCCGTTAAATATTAATAAGAATTAAACTCAAAAACCTGTATAGTAAATAGGAAAACCCTGCTGCACAAGTGGGTGTAAGCACCCAACCTACCGCAATCCGAATCATCTGACGAACGTTAACTGCTCTAATTCCCTTCACCAATCCTACGCCGGCAACCGCTCCCACAATCGCCTGGGAGGTGGAGACCGGGATTCCCAGCATTGAGAATAGATGTACTCCAAATGCAGCAGCAAACTGGGCAGCAAAGGCTCCTGGTAAGTCAAGAGGGGTAATATTTTTGCCAACTGTATCCACGACACCTCCTCGAAAACTGATGGCTCCAAAGGCTAAAGCTGCTGCACCAAATAGGGCAAGCCAGAGCCCTTTATCGGGATACTTATTCAGCAAAGGACCCATTGAATTACCGACAGTATTTGCTCCTAAGGAGTAGGCAACATAACAGGCAGAGAGGATTACAATGAGAGAAATGGTTCTATTCCAGAGAGTTATTTTTTTGGTTCTGCGCAAAAAATAGATTAATATAACATATATAATGAAAGATAAGCCTCCGGTAAGTACCGGATTTAATATCCAGGCAAGTAGAATCTTCTTCAAAACCGTAAATTTTATGTATTCTGCCTGAAAACCAAAAATTCCTATTCCGACACCCAGAACACTGCCAATAATTGATTCTGAGGTGGAAACCGGGATCTTAAGGAATGTAGCCAAGGTGACAAAGATACCCGCAGAAAGCAAAGCAGTAAAGATTGCCAGGTCTGGCAGTCTTGCCTGAATTATTCCTTTTCCAATTGTTTTCATAACCTGGTGTCCCTGAAGAACTGCGCCGAGCATAGCAAATATGACTACCAAGAGGATAGCTCTTTTGTAATTTAATATACCGGAGCCTACAGAGGTGCCAATGCAGTTAGCTGCATCATTAGCCCCGATATTCCAACCAACATAAAAACCTGCAATTAAAAGTATTGTTGTTGCAAGGATCATCTTTTTTCAACACTTCTAATGCCCAGGATAGGATTTGATTAGCGATATAGTGGTTCTCTTCACCGATTGTAAGAAAACATATCCTGACCCAGGAAAGAAGTTGTCTATATCTCGGAGGCTAAACTCGTTTTTGGATAATTAAAGTCTCCAGACAATCGGCGGCATCCTCGATGATATCAGAAGTCTCAGCAAGGTGCCAGATGAGTTCTCCCAGGTGCATTTTTTGAGCCAAGGGTAATCTGCTCATAAATATTTGGTGAGTGATCTCCCACTCGTATACATCTACCTCTGATTCAAGCCTGTTTATATCAGCAACCTTAGCTCTTAAAATTGAAAAATCCTCAAACAGATTAGCTACTGCCTCTTTCATGGGTGAAAAAGTAGCTATGGAATGGCCGACTAATTTCAAAATGGTTTTCCTGAATTGAGGCGGTACTTCAGGGCGCTGGCAGAGAGTGAAGTCACAGCAGGATTCTGCTTTGTCAGCAATCTTATCCTGTAGATCTACAAATCTTATCAAGCCGTCTCGGTGAATAGGCAGAAAAGCACCTTCATAGAGAAGATGAATAATATCTCTTCTCTTTTGGTCAGCTTCAGATTCAATGACATGGGTTTTGTAAGAGAGTGTTTTTGCCTCCTCAATTTTTCCTTCAAAATAAATTTCCGTGGTCTTATGCATAGATCCAAGACATTCCTCAACTTTCTCCAGATGTTCGGCCATCAATTTTTTCACCCTGATTTCTTTTTTTCTTCCCCATAACATTTTTTTCTCCTTCCCTCTGGACCCAAAACAAGACTTTGGCAAAAATTGGCTCCTGCTTAAGCTCAAAGCCTCGTTAGTAAAGGGTCTTTGATAAAATGGTAAATACTTATTTCAGTATCCCTATTGGGGATTTATTTGACCCTGTCAGAAATACTAACGACTCTAACCCATTTTGTCCAACTTCAGGGGTTCACTCCGAGGCTAGTAGGTCTCTCGTTCTAACCTCCCAGGGAAAGTTTAAACCCATATGAGAACCAAAATATAAAAGCCCTGCTTAGATACTACACTTGTACCTAAGCTGGGCCTTCTCCATATCTCCTGCCTTTATCTAACACAAATTATTACACAATAATTTTTTATGTCAACCCTCTGAAATTAAAGAATCACAGCTAAATTGACCTTTCCATCTTTGCCAAAAATATTGGA
>JBHIAL010000046.1:0-7505 GCA_046758525.1 bacterium | reverse complement strand
GCCCATAATCTTTCCAGTTGATAAAAATCCCTCTCTGCTTGGGAGAAAATATGTACAACCATTGAGCCAAAGTCAAGAAGAATCCAGCGATTGTTCATAAAATCCTTGGGATTGAGGAGAGTCACTCCTCGCTTGCTTAATTTCTCCTCAAGCTCCTGAGCAATGCTACGCATGTGCAAAGAAGACTGCCCGCTGCAGATTATAAAATAATCTGTTATGGTAGAAATTTCCTTTAAGTTTAAAAGAACTATGTCTTTTGCTTTTTTATTCTCCACTATCTTGATAGCATCCCTAATCAATCCTTGGGGAATCAAATCCCTCTTCCTCCTACACATTCATCTCCCGACTCATGTGAGTATCTCTCCTGTTGGTTGACCAATGAGATTTATCGATAGAGGTTATTCTTATAAATATATTTTTCAACCACTTCTGGCACAAGATATTTGATAGTTTGTCTCTTTTTTACTCTTTCTCTGATTTCTGTTGAGGAAATAGCTAAAGCAGGAACTTCTACAAGGTAAGTATATTTTTGAAACCGGGGATCAATCTTTTTTATATCTAGCTTGTACCCAGGCCTGGAAACAGCAATAAATCTAGCTAAATGTGACAAATCCTCTGTTTTGTGCCAGGTGGAAATTTCCGCTATGGCATCAGCTCCAGTAATAAAATAACATTCTGTACCCTCCCCATAGATCTGCCTCAATTGTAAGATAGTGTCCCGAGTATAAGATTCACCCTGCCGCTCTATTTCTATGGAAGAGACAGAGAAGTGTTCATTGCTGGCTGTGGCAAGAACCGTCATCATCCAGCGGTTCTCTGGTGAAGCAATTTCATTATTCCCCTTATGGGGAGGTTTGCCAGACGGAACAAAGAGTACTTCGTCCAATTTAAATTTATCCCAAATAAACTCTGCTGCCACGAGGTGTCCCTGATGAATGGGATTAAAAGTTCCTCCCATGATTCCAAGTTTAAACAACGGCTTACTCATTTTGCATATTCAATAGAACGAAGCTCTCGAATTACCGTTATCTTAATCTGGCCCGGATAGTTTAATTCCTTTTCAATTTTATTAGCGATCTCTCGACACAGGTCTACGGCTCTTTCATCACTGATCTCCTGTGGCTGAACCATGATACGTAATTCCCTGCCCGCCTGCATAGCATAAGCCCTGCTTACTCCAGCAAAGGATTGGGCTATCTTCTCCAGCTCTTCCACTCGCTTAAGATAAGCCTCCAGAACTTCTTTTCTTGCTCCAGGTCTGGCCGCAGAAATAGCATCTGAAGCCTGAATCAAAATAGCCAAGGTAGTTTCAGTTTGTCTATCTTCATGATGAGCAGCAATGGCATGAACGATCTCTGGTGATTCTCCATAT
The DNA here is from genome assembly GCA_046758525.1 of bacterium. GTDB lineage: Bacteria > Aerophobota > Aerophobia > Aerophobales > AE-B3A > AE-B3B. Next base: position 6,133 of record JBHIAL010000046.1, on the reverse strand, counting down.
CGTTCAGCCAGACGGGCTCCAATTAAGGCATGTGAACCTTCTATTTCCTGATCCACAGCTTTTCCAATATCATGAAGAAAACCAGCTCTTTTGGCCTGGATATAATCTGCTTTCACTTCAGATGCCATAATGTTAGCTATATAGGATACTTCTTTTGAGTGTTGCAATACGTTTTGCCCATAACTGGTGCGGAATTTCAATCTTCCTAGAAGGTTGGTTAGTTCAGAAGGTAAATCAGAGATTCCCATGTCGAAAGATGCCCGCTGACCAGCTTCGCGAATGATCTCCTCCATATCTTTTTTGGCTTTTTCCACTATTTCCTCGATTCTTGCTGGATGTATGCGAGTATCAGCGATGAGTCGCTCTAGACTAATTTCAGCTATTTTCCGCCTTAAGGGATCGAAACAGGAGATAACCACCGTTTCTGGAGTATCGTCCACGATCAAATCCACACCGGTGAGAGCTTCAAATGTCCTTATGTTTCTACCCTCTCTTCCAATAACTCTTCCTTTCATTTCATCATTGGGCAAGGAAAGGGTGGAGATGACCGTATCGGCCACTTCATCCACCGCACAACGCTGAATAGCGGTAGCTGTAATCTTTCTCGCCCTTTTGTTAGCTGTTTCCGTGGCTTCTCTCTCCGCCTTCTGGATAATCTGAGCTGCCTCTTCTTTAGCCTCTTTCTTTATAGAGTCTAAAAGGCTTCTTTTTGCCTCGGCCGCAGAGATACCGGCTATTTTCTCCAGCTCCTCCCTTCGCTTAATTTCCAGAGCTCTTATTTTCTCTCTTTCCTTTTCTAATCTTTGTTCTTCTGCTAAGATCTCCCTTTTTTTTCGTTCCATTTCCAGAAGACGACGATCTAGAGCCTCCTCTCTTTCTATTAACCTTTTTGATAATTTATGAAGTTCATCACTTTTTTCTCTGGTTTCTTTCTCAAAACTAGCTCTTATTCGGTGAAGTTCCTCCTTTCTTTCAAGCTCAATTTCTCTCCTTCTATTCCTGATTTCCTCCTCTACCTTGGATAATTTATACCGGGCTTTGTTCAATAAAGATCTTGCTCTTACTCTACTGAGAAGAGTAGTAATTGCCCATCCCCCGAGTAGCCCTAAAGTAATATAAACAATATATATATACGTCTCAGTGATGATATTAATTGGTATCACCCCCTCTATTTTCAAAGATCTAAATTTTGCTATAAAAATATATAATTTAATAAATGTTTTGTCAAGAAACCCTGGGTCTTGTCAAAGAATAGGGAATTGATATAATCAAGTCACCCCTCACCCTCAAGAGACGAGATAAAGATGGACACCGCTTTGGATACTCTTAATTATAGAAAGCTTTATGAGAGTGGTGAGCTAGAAAAAAGGATAGAAAAAGCTTATAGATTGCTGGAAGACTGTAGTCTCTGTCCCCGGAAATGTGGCGTAAATAGAAAGAAGGGAGAGACCGGGGTTTGCAAATCCGGTGAGGAAGTGGAGGTCTCCAGCTTTCATTCTCACTTTGGTGAAGAGCCCCCAATTTCTGGGTATCGGGGCTCGGGAACTATCTTCTTGGCCCACTGTAATTTAAGATGTCTCTTTTGTCAGAATTATCCTATATCCCACCTGGGGAATGGAAACAAAGTCTCAACCCAACAACTTGCTCAAATGATGCTGAGTTTGCAGAAAAGAGGATGCCACAATATAAATCTGGTTACTCCCACTCATTTCATACCCCAAATTCTGTCTGGTTTCTCACAAGCTCTCGAGAAGGGCCTGAACATCCCTTTAGTTTACAATTGCAGTGGATACGAGAACGTGGAGACTTTGCAGCTTCTGGAGGGGGTGGTTGACATTTACATGCCTGACCTAAAATATGGAACTAGAGAGGCAGGAGAAAAGTACTCCTCAGCTCCTGATTATTTTGAGAAAGCAAAAAAAGCAATAAAAGAGATGCATCGGCAGGTGGGAGACCTCAGACTTAATAGGGAAGGAATTGCTCAGAGGGGCCTTCTAGTTAGACATCTTGTTCTACCCAATGGGCTGGCAGGGACAAGAAAAGTTTTTGCTTTTTTAGCGGAGGAAATTTCTTCCCACACTTACATTAGCATTATGAGCCAGTATTTTCCTGCTTATAAGGCGCAAGAATTTAAAGAGTTGAACAGGCGAATTACCCGCCAGGAATATCAACAAGCTCTGGACATAGCTAACGAGTTAGGTCTAGAAAGAGGATGGCGCCAGGATTAATTAAAAGTAAAGAGGGAATCGTAATTAACTATCCTAAAGTTACATCTTACCTGAATATCTTCATTACAGGGGTCGCTCTTACAGCTATCTTCTCCCTTCTCCTGGAGTACGGCTTTTATTTGGGAGTAAAAACCGAAGCTCTCCTCCACCGTCTGGATCTATTTATTGTGGGGATATTTCTTGGCGAGTTTTTCTTTAAGTTAGCCTTAGCGAAAAGGAAACGAGCTTATCTGATCACTAATAAAGCGGATGGGGTAGTTATTGCCCTCTTTTTTATGCTAATCCTCTCTATTGAGAAGTTACTTACTTTGCCTGGACTTGCTCAGTTTTTAGGAAGGATTGGTATTGCCTCTCCAGCCGAGGGCTATATAGTAATCTCTCAGATATATATTCTTGTGGCCTTGCTTCTAAAAGTACCTCAACTCAACAAAGTTCTACTCATTCTGAAGCTAAATCCTTCCTTAGTAGTCATTTTGACCTTTCTCACTATCATCGGTATGGGGACTTTGTTACTTCTTTTGCCCCGCTCTACTGCATCAGGAGAGCAGACTACTTTCCTGGATGCTCTTTTTACTGCTACTTCGGCGACCTGTGTTACGGGACTCATTGTTGTGGATACGGGGACTCATTTTTCCTTGCCAGGACAACTAATCATCCTTTCATTGGTGCAAATAGGAGGTCTGGGGTTGATGACCTTTACCTCTTTCTTCGCCCTGGTCTTAGGCAAGGGATTCGGACTTAAAGATAGGGGCCTTCTTCAAGATATACTCAATTACAGAAGGCTAGGTAGAATTGGATCTTTACTTTTATCAATTCTCATCATCACTTTCATAATAGAGGCAACTGGGGCTCTTCTGCTCTATAGCCAATTTTTACCCAGATATGGAGCGGGTATGTCTGGTGCCTATTTTGCTATCTTTCATTCTGTTTCAGCCTTCTGTAACGCTGGATTTTCCCTTTTTTCGGATAGTTTTATGAGTTATCGAGCAAATTTAGGAATTAATCTTATTATGAGTAGTTTGATAATCCTAGGAGGGTTGGGATTTATGGTGATAACTAATCTTCTATGGCGGGTATATTCCCGTCTTAAGGGAGAAAAGAGGTCTTTGTCTCTCCAAAGTAAGCTGGTTCTTTTGGTCTCAGGCATATTGATTGCGACAGGAATGGGTCTCATTCTTCTGGGAGGAACTACGGAGAATCTTTCCTTGAAAGAAAAATTGCTGGGAGCCTATTTTCAATCAGTGACCGCAAGAACAGCCGGGTTTAATACCTTAAATATAAGTGGTTTATCTGTATCTTCTGCTTTTTTACTCATTATCCTCATGTTTATAGGAGCCTCTCCTGGTTCCACTGGAGGAGGTGTTAAGACCAGCACCTTTGCTACCCTAATTTTTACCATCAAATCTATGGCTCAGGGGAAAAACAGGGTGGAGGTTTTCCGGCGTACTATACCTCGCTTGATAGTTTATCAGGCCTTGTGTGTTGTCATTCTAGCTTTGGGATGGATTGCCATTTCCACTTTCATCCTTACTTTAACTGAAAATGCTTCCTTCATTAATATACTTTTTGAGAGTCTTTCTGCCTTTGGCACGGTTGGTTTATCTAGGGGACTCACCCCTAACCTGACCCCAGTGGGTAGAATTGTTATCATCCTTACTATGCTGGTGGGAAGAATTGGTCCTCTAACCCTGGCACTAGCCATAGGGGGAAGAAGAATTAGCGAACTTTATGAATACCCTGAAGAGAGAATAATGATAGGGTAGGAGGAAAAAAATGCGTAAGTTTGCAGTCATCGGGCTGGGGCGATTTGGTGGAACTGTAGCCCAGAGTTTAGCCGAAAGAGGAGCTGAGGTAATCGCTGTTGATAAAGATGGTAAGTTGGTTGACAAATTTGCCGAAATTGTGGATCTAGCTGTTAAGTTAGATTCTACAGATGAGGAAGCTTTGAAATCTCAAGGGATAAATCAGGTAGATGTGGCTATCGTAAGTATAGGAGATTTTGAGGCTTCTGTTCTTACTACCGCTCTTCTTAAGCGACTAGGTGTCCCTACGGTCATTACTCGGGCCTCCCAGACCGCATCGCGCATTCAAGAACGAATATTGAGTCTCGTAGGAGCAGATAGGGTAGTTTTGCCCGAGACGGAGATGGGCAAGAGATTAGCCAGGAATATTTTGGTTTCCAGTATCCTCGATTACGTCCCAATCTCTGACAAGTACAGTGCAGCGGAGATCCGATCTCCTAAATCGTTCTGGGGTAGAAGAATAGGTGACCTTAAGATCCGACAGAGATATAAAGTGAACATTTTGGAAATGAAAAAAGTATCCGGGGAGGGGGAAGATGAGCGAGTGGAAAGAATAAACTATCTTCCTCAGTCCGAGGACGTTATCGAAAAGGGAGATGTTTTGCTGGTGATAGGTGAAGAAGAAGACATTGAGCGTCTCTCAAAGGAAGAGTAATGATTGGCGACTATTTACATTCTTTGAAAGTTTGCTATGCTTAAGCCGTAGCAAGCCGGGATGGCGGAAGTGGTAGACGCGCATGGTTGAGGGCCATGTGGACGTTTTAGTCCATGGGGGTTCAAATCCCCCTCCCGGCACCAGGCGAAAGCAGGGTTAGAGGGATAGAGGAGTAAAGGGGTAAAAGCAATACTAAAAGAACAGAGGGGATTTGAAGCCGAGCCGAACGCATCCGGGGGATGAAAAGTGAGCGCAGCGAACGACAGTGAGGCCGGCCGGCTTCGGAGGAGGAGCGAAGCGACAGGGGAGAAGAAATCCCCCTCCCGGCACCAGGCGAAAGCAGGGTTAGAGGGATAGAGGATCAAAGAAGTAAATCTTAAGACAGGTATTTTCGAGTCTTAGAGATTATTTCGGCAGATTTTCGAGAGAGCAGGGAACATTTCCTCTTTTTGGCAGTCTAATACAATGTATTAAGAATAACTTTTGAGAGGCTGGGATTAAAAGGAGGTGGTGTTTCAGGTAGGAAATAAAAAGCATCTTTATGACTAAGATTCAAAGGAGGATTTAGATGTTGAGAAAGAAAAAAAGTTTGATACTAGCCGGTCTATTTCTGATTTTACTGGCCAGTGGCTTGTTTATCTCTCAGAAAGATGCGGCCGCACAAAAGATCCGTATCGCGGTTATGCCCTTCAAACTAGGCCAGATAGAACGCTGGTGGGGGTGGGATTGGAACCCTGGAGAAGGGATATCAGATATGTTGGTCACTGAACTGGTAAATAGTGGTAGATTCAGTGTGGTAGAGCGAGAACGCCTGGATGAAGTACTCCAGGAGCAGAATCTGGCCAGGGAAGGAGTAGTTAATGCAGCCACGGCAGCCAGAATAGGAAAAGTTCTGGGAGTACAGCTCTTTGTCTTCGGAACGGTTACTGAATTTAGCCTGACCTCGAAAATTATAAAACTTCCCGCTGTGGGAAAAGTTGCCGAATGGCGGGCAAGATCTGCCCTTAATGTGAGATTAGTCAATGTGGAGACCTCAGAGATCATGGCAGCTGTAATCGGACAAGGGGCTAAAAGCCAGAGTAATGTTGCCCTCAGTGAAAGGTGGGGTGATCTATCCGGTTTTTCTTTCGGGAGCTCAAGATTCCAGGAACATATTCTTGGTAAAGCCACCACCAAAGCGGTTGAAGAAGTAGCCGAGGGAATTGAGGAAAAGGCGGCCGGTTTAACACCTGCTCCAGTGACGCCTACGGTAACACCCGAGGTTACCGTAACTCCAACAGTTACTCAGGCGAAGATCCGTATCGCGGTTATGCCCTTCAAACTAGGCCAGATAAAACGCTGGTGGGGCTGGGATTGGGATCCTGGAGAAGGGATATCAGATATGTTGGTCACTGAACTGGTAAATAGTGGTAGATTCAGTGTGGTAGAGCGAGAACGCCTGGATGAAG